>CAMZBE010000038.1 GCA_947304475.1 uncultured Clostridia bacterium | reverse complement strand
ACGGGCATGGAAAATGACGTAGAAATTGCCGGAAACCCATTTCAGCCCGATCCCGTAGTTGTAGTGATTTGCGTAACTGGTTCCGTTGTACCAGTATTGCACGGCGTCGGTAACGTCTATTCCTGCCCATTTCGGGTAATCGGATCCGGTCGAAAGATAGGTTTCCGAAAGCGACGTGGATACGAGCCCGAGCGACGGATCGGCGCCGTTTTGACTCATCGAATTCCACGTGTCGCTGTTTTCGTTCCAATCTCTCGTAGCGCGGTGCGCGGAAACGAGCGTCGAGTTGGTCACGCCGGAGCCGTAATAGTAGGCGACAAAGAGTCGGGCGTTTGCGACGATCGATCCGTTCGGCAAAACCGGCATGGACGTCGATTTGATAAACGGAGTCTGTCTGTTGCTGAGATACATGGCTGAAGAGCCGCCGAAAACTGTACTCTTGTGCGCATCGGAATCGCAGCCGAAATAGGTATCGTACGTTCCGCTTTGGTCGGATATGGAGGGATCGATCGCAACGGGGAAGGCGCGTTCGGGATCGTTGATCCATTCGTCGGAGGCGGAAACGATGAGGGAATACTCCCCGTCCCCGAGGTCGGAAAGCAGAAGTTGGACTTCGTTGGAATACGCGTCTGCCGCGTCGGTCATATAGGGGGCGGGGATATAATAGACCGCGTCGCCGTTCTCGGCGTCACAAAGCAGGATCGCGCCGTCCTCGGTCGCTTTGGGGATCAGCCCCGAGAGCGAGAGACGGAACGGGAAGTCGTAGGTTTCGCGTTTGCTTTGGACGAGGATCGTCTCTTTGACGTCGTTGCCCGAAAGAATATACTCGAGATCGGCGTCCGCAAGAACGTTTCGATAGAGGATCTTCGTGGTGTTGTCGACCCGGAAGAGCGCGTCGGTATCGTCGGCCTTTTTCGCCGCCGCGATCTGTTCGGCGCGCGACGCGTGGTTTTTGACGTCTGCCGCGGCACCCGAACGCAGATCGGCGTCGGCAAGTGAAAGCGAGATTGAATAGCCGTTCTCCGAAAGCTGCCAAAGAGCGGTGCCGCTTGACGCCGCAGGAGCAAAGGAGATTCGCGCGTCGGTGTCGACGTAGCGTTCGGCACCGCGATCTTCGCGCAGAGTCAGTGTATTGTCGATATCCTGCCATTTGCCGTCGGCGTCCTTGCGGTGGACAGCACCGCCATAGGAGATCGCCTCGTAGGTGCCGTCTCCCTTGTCAAAATGCTTGACGTTTTCGGTGCGGAGTTCGGAAATCTCCTCCGGGAAGGTCGGTTCATCTTCGTATCCCGTCGGGAGAAGAGAAACGGCCTCGGATACGGTCGCGGTCAAGCCGTCGTTGGCAACAGCCGCTTCTGCGGTCGTTTCCGCGTCATTTGCAAAGATGCCGAGGGGGAGAGAGGTAAAGAGAAGTAAAGCTGCAAGGCAAAGAGAAAAGAGATGATGTATAAACGACTTTTTCATTAGATGATCTCCAATCACGATAAAAGACTCATAAATGAGAGCGGTCTTTTGCTTGACAGTTATACGATCAGATTAAAACGCATAATATGCATAAAGATGAGTTGAAAATTGAATATTAGATTACCGGCGCATCCTCCTTTCTTTTTTTTGGGGGAACACGGATAGTTCGATAACTGTCAACCGAATTATACCACAATACACACAACGATGTCAAGACCATAACGCTTTGGCTTCACGGAGACATTTTGATTATTGATATAGAAAATGAATATAAGAACGAAACAACCTGCTGCACGTTCGGACCGTCAAAAACCTTGCAATTCGTTTTTCGTTTTCTCTCCTCCAGCTATTGCTATCAGGCGCGCGGAGGTGCGTGCAGAATCCTCGTTCTCGACCCGACGCTGTACGAAGGTACTGCAAGCGGTCGAGAACGGGGAGAGGAAAACGAATTTGAATCAAATGGAGAAAACCTCCCGCGGAACCGCGGGAGGTTTTCAACCTTAATTTGCGTTTATCAATGCAAGGAGTTTTCACAGAGCGGAATGCTTTAACGGATCATAACAGATCCCATTCGTTTTTCGGTCTGTGCGTGCCAGGGGTTCCCCGACGCGAACTTGAGAGCGTTGGGGGTTCCCGTGCATCCACGCGTCGTCCGTCAATACTGGCGACCCCAGATGACCAAATGCTTGGCGGGTTTGCCGCAGCAAACGCACACGTCGGACAGGTGATCTTCGATGAAGGGGATGCAGCGCGACTTGACGCCGCCGGTCTCGTCCTTGATCTTGTCTTCGCAGGCGGCGTCGCCGCACCACATGGCGCGGATGTAGCCGGGTTTGTTCGCGGCGATATCGAGGAACTCGTCGTAGGAGCGCGCGTCGTAGGTCTTTTCGGTGCGGTTCTGCAGCGCCCGCTGATAGAGTTCGTCGTGGACCTGCTGCAGCATCTTTTCGACCGCCTCTTCAATCCCGTCGAGCGAGACGAAGGACTTTTCGCGGGTGACGCGGCTGACCAGGACGCAGGAGTTGTTCTCGATGTCGCGCGGACCGATTTCAAGCCGGACCGGCACGCCCTTCATCTCGTACTCCGAGAACTTCCAACCCGTCGAGTTGTCGCTGGCGTCGAGTTTGACGCGGACGTTCTTCTGCGCGAGTTTTTTGCGGATCTCTTCGGCTTTTTCCAGGACGCCGGGCTTGTGCTGCGCGACCGGGACGATCACGACCTGGATCGGGGCGACGCGGGGCGGCAGGATCAGTCCGCTGTTGTCGCCGTGCGTCATGATGATCGCGCCGATCGAGCGGGTGGAAACGCCCCAGGACGTCTGGTGCGGGTACTGCTGCGTGTTGTCGCGGGCGGTGAAGGTGATCCCGAACGCCCGGCAGAAGCCCGTGCCGAAGTAGTGCGACGTGCCGCCCTGCAGCGCGACGCCGTTGTGCATCATGGGTTCGATGGTGTAGGTTTCCTCGGCGCCGGCGAACTTTTCCTTCTCGGTCTTGCGCCCGACGTAGGCGGGGATCGCGAGCGCCTCGGCGTAGAAGTCCTCGTAGACCTTCAGCATCCGGAGCGTCTCTTCGCGCGCCTCTTCCTCGGTCTCGTGCATGGTGTGCCCTTCCTGCCAGAGGAATTCCGAGGTGCGAAGGAACGGACGCGTGGTCTTCTCCCACCGGACGACGTTCGCCCACTGGTTATACAGTTTCGGCAGGTCGCGGTAGGACTGGATGATGTTCTTATAATGCTCGCAGAAGAGCGTCTCGGACGTCGGGCGGACGCAGAGCCGTTCGGACAGTTGGTTCTGCCCGCCGATCGTCACCCACGCACATTCGGGCGCAAAACCCGCGACGTGATCCTTCTCCTTCTGGAGAAGCGATTCGGGAATGAACATCGGCATATAGACGTTCTCGTGTCCGAGCGCCTTGAAACGCGCGTCGAGGTCGTGCTGGATGTTCTCCCAGATCGCGTAGCCGTAGGGGCGGATGACCATGCACCCTTTCACGCCGGAATAGTCGACCAGTTCCGCCTTTTTCACGACGTCGGTATACCACTGCCCGAAATCTTCTTCCATCGGGGTGATCTGTTCTACGAATTTCTTGTCGTTTGCCATCTTTTATCTCCGTGTACGGGCAAGCCGTTATTTCAGTCTATTATATACCTCTTTATCCCCTCTGTCAACCCCCGCGCGGGCGCACAGGATCTCAAATACGAAAAAAGTGCGCGTTTTTCACGGTTTGGACACAAATCCGTGCTACAATATAAGAAACAAACCGACAGACGGGAGATCTGCCATGATGAAACGACGCCGTTTCTTTCTGATTATCGTGACGCTCGTCGCGCTCTGTGCGACGCTCTTTTCGCTCGCCTCGTGCGGCAAGGGGGACTACTCCGAGATCGCTTCCTCGAAGAAGGAGGCGACCACCGTCGCCACCCTCGGTGATCACGAGGTGAAATACGAACTCTTCCGCGCCTTTTTTTCGGCGATGTACTCGGGCAAAACCGAGGGCATGACCGAAGAGGAGTGGGAGAGCGCGAAAACCGCCGTCCTGAAAGAGATCGCGTACCTGTACGCTACCCTTGACGTCGCGAAAGAGAGCGGCGTCGATCCCTACGGCGACGAAATCGACGAAGCGGTCGCCGCACGGGTGAAGATCGACTACGAGGGCGGGAAAGTCGACGGCGTGACCATCGCTGGCGTCGGAACGCGCGAGAAGTATAAGGAGGCGCTTGCCGCGGCAAATCTGACCGACGCGGTCAACCGCCTGATCTACCGCTTCGACGCGACGCAAGCCGCGCTCTACGAGTATCTGGTGACCAACTACGCCCTCGGGCAGGACAACGGCGTTCCGACCGACGCGCGCGCCTTCTTTGAGTCCGACCTCTGCGCCCACGGCGTCTGGGTGTTCGTCAGCGACGAAATGCGGCAGGGACGCGACGGAGCGCGGCAATTCGCCGCCGAGATGCACGACCGCCTCGCGACCGCCTCAACCTACGACGACGTGAAGGACGTGCTGAAAGATTCCTTCTCGGATCTGGTGCTCTCGAAATCCGAAATGGAGCACGGGTTCTACGTCGCGAAAGATCAGGGCAATACGCCCCTCAAACGCGCGCTGGTTTCCGATATCTTCTCGCTCTCTCCCTTCGCCTGCGGCGAGATCCGCGACGGGGAGAACGGCGTGTGGTTTGCCGTAGGTCTTGCAAAGGATTCCGCCGACTACGAGCGGGAACCCGACGCGATCTACGATCTGATGCTTGAAGAAACCCTGATCGACCGTCCGATCGCCGAAAGGGCGGCGACCTGGCTGAGCGGCGTTTCGTATTCGTCTGCGTTTCCGACCTTCTCCGCCGAAACCCTCGCGGAACTGACGCTCCGATGAAACTGAAACTGTCGAGCCAAACGCCGGGAGCCGATACGGAAAACAGACGCGCTCCCGCCGCAAAAGAGCGCCCTGCGCCCGCGCTGTTGCTTGATACGCTCCGCCGCTGGGCGGAAGAGATCAAACGGGAGATCGATACCGAAGTCACGATCGAGGACACCCTGCCGCGCGAAACGGCGATCGAGGTCCCCGAGGAACGCTTCGCCTATCTGCTCACCCTGATCTACCGGTTTCTTTCGCTCTCTCCCCGGCTCGACGATCCCGCCGTCAGGGCGGACGCGCACGGAGAGGGCGTTTCGATCACGGTCACGGCGAAAAAACAGGAGAACCGCCGCTTGTCCGAACGCGAGGCGCTCGGGATCTCGGATCACTATCTCCGCCTGATCGCGGGCGATCTTTCCGCCTGCGGCGCGAACTGGTACTTCGACGAGACCAAGGACCGCTTTTCGGTCGTGATCACCCTCGCCCGGTCGAAAGCCGACGTCAGCCGCCTGCTCGCGCCGGTTCCCGACACGATCGCACGCGCCGTTGCTTCGGCTCTCCGGGACGCCGAACGTATCCTTCGTCTTTCCCGAAACTGACTGTTTCTCTCGGTCATAATGAAAGATGCAGCCGCCCCCTCGTTTGAGGGGGGCGGTTTTCATTTTTTTCGCGTTTTTCGCGTTTTTTGCGGCTTTCAAAGTCAGGAAATGGTCGCCCGGTCAAAAGATTACCTCGGATAAACCGCACCGTCCGGCGAATAGTAAACTGCGACGAAAAACGGGTGACGCGACAAAAACGAAAGGAACGCTTTCGGGCTTTGAAGGCGGGGAGAGGGATATGAAACGTAAAACGGGACGAAAACTGACGGCGGGGGTACTTCTGATCCTTTTGCTGGCGGTCTTCTTGAATATCGGGGCGGCGGCTGCCGGGTACGAAAACGTCGAGCCGTGTCTTACGGCACGGGGGACGGCGGAGATCCGCTTCCGCATACCGGGGATCCTGTTTCCCGGGGACGGGACCTGCGGGCAGGCGGAGCCGACGGAAAAGAAACTGATCCCCGGCGGGGGCGTGTTCGGGATCCGGATCGCGTGCGACGGGGTACTGGTCGTCGGGTTCCGGGAGGGGGGCTCGGTCGGCTTTGACGCGGGACTGCGCCCGGGGGATCTGATCGTTTCGGTCGATCAGAAAAAGATCGGGACGGTGCGCGATCTCGTCGACGCGGTGAAGAGCGCGGGTGAGCGTCCGCTCTCGCTCTCGGTTTTGCGCGAGGAAAAAACGCTTTCCGTCACGCTGACGCCGGTCAGGTACGACGGCGGGGACGGACAACTCGGGATCTTCGTCCGCGACAACGCCGCCGGGATCGGAACCGTGACCTTCATTGATCCCGAGACCGGGGCGTTCGGCGGGCTCGGACACGCGATCGGGGACGGCAAGAGCGGGAAGCCGCTTCGGATCAAGGCAGGGACGGTGACCGGGGTGCTGCTCGACGGGATCGAACGCGGCAAGCCGGGCGAACCCGGCGAACTGAAGGGGATGCTCCGACCGGGCGGGATCGGCGTCGTCACTTCCAACACCGAATACGGGGTGTTCGGGCGTCTCTCGGACGTTCCCGCGGGAGAGCCGCTTCCGGTCGCAGAGCCGGAAGAAGTGCGGGAAGGGAACGCGACCATCCTCTGCACCCTGAAAAACGGTTCGATAGGAGAGTACGAGGTCGAACTCGGGGATCTGTCGGCAAAGGCGGGGTGCGCCCGCTGCTTCTCGGTCAAGGTGACCGATCCCGCCCTGCTCGAACTCACCGGCGGGATCGTGCGGGGAATGTCGGGCAGCCCGATTTTGCAGGACGGACGGCTGGTCGGCGCGGTGACGCACGTGACGGTGAGCGATCCGAGCCGCGGCTACGGCGTCTTTCTTCACTCGATGCTCCGCGCGATGGACGGCGGGCGCGCCTGAAACGTCGATTTGTCGCCGTCTTCTCTTGCAATCCGGCGCCGGTTGTGATATACTGAAACGGGGAGCGACCGCGTTCCCCGGAAAGGAAACTCCCTTATGCGTATGAGGATCAAGAAGCACGGCGCCGAACGGCTCGCCGCCTGCGGCAACCTGCTGCTCGACCGTCCCGCCGTTCCCTTCGCGTCGTCTCGCGACGTGATCGGCGAGGATCTGCCGCTCTGGCTCGAGATCGGGTGCGGCAAGGGCGATTTTGCCTGCGGAATGGCGGAAAACCACCCCGACGTCTGCTTCGTTGCGCTCGAACGCATCTCGAACGTGATGGTCAACGCCGTCGAGAAGGCGGCGGCGCGCGCGGGGAACCGTCCCGACCGACTCCGTTTCGCGGTTGCGGACGCGGCGACGCTTACCGAATGGTTCGCGCCCCGGTCGCTCGACGCGCTTTTCCTTAACTTCAGCGATCCGTGGCCGAAAAAGGGACACACCAAGCGCCGGCTCACCTACCGCGCGTTCCTCGAAACCTACTTTACGCTCCTGAAACCCGGCGGAAAACTGGCGTTCAAGACCGACAACGTCGGACTGTTCGACTTTACGCTCGAGGAACTCGCCGCGCTCGGCAAAACCCCCGACGCCGTGACGCGCGACCTGCACAACTCGCCGTATAACGAGGGCAACGTCGAGACCGAGTACGAGAGAAACTTTTCGCAGAAGGGGTTCCCGATACATTATCTGACCGTTACGGTCTGACGAAAGGAAACGCAAGATGAAAAATCTGCTCGCGTCCGAGATCGGATACAACGCGGAAAGCACGTTCTCTTTCTATCGCAAAAAGGAAGACGAAAAGCCCGCCGGATCTGCGAAGTTCGCGATCGGGTTCCGGGTGCCGCTCCGCCGCTTGCTCATCGCCTGCGCCGCGACCGCCGTCACGACCGGTCTTCTGTTCCTCGGCGCTTCATTCGACCGCCGGGAAGCGAAGAAGTGACCGTATTCGCTTGACAACCTCTTGCGGGATTGGTATAATGGATAGTACTTCGGGATGTAGCGCAGTTGGTAGCGCGCCTGCTTTGGGAGCAGGATGTCGCAGGTTCGAATCCTGTCATTCCGACCATCAAGGGCGTCCCCACCGTGCGTGGGGGCGCCCTTGTTGCCCGAAATTCTGTGTTTGAACCTGCCGAGTTTGCACGTCAAAGACGCGCAAAGTCCAGGCGTTCCGCTGTTCACGGACGCCGTCCTCTCATGAAAGTTAACTTTTTATAACTTGAATTATTCTTACAATTTCGTCTATTAGAGATTTCAACTCGATACCCTTTTCAAAATCAAAAGTTTCAAGTTTGAGACACTTTCCCCACCTACCATCGTCAACGATCTTGGCATTTGGATAATCGTTTCTCAATAGACTCAACTCGTTTGACCAACTATAATTCTTGACAGGTTCTTTCCTCGAAACAAATGGTTCAATTACAATTATGTCTTCACCTTTTACAATATTGACGTACATACTGACATATCCGCTAAAACTTTCGCTGTTTTGCGTATTATATGTACCAGTTTCCAAATCGCTATCTTGCAAGCATTCTCTTACTCCTTGCTCTAAACTTTTTATAAACCCGATTTTTGCCTGAATATCTTTACTGTAATTCTCAATAAATTGCGATAAGGAGTCGCTGTTATCTTTAAGAAACTTTTGCCATTCGCTATTCATAATATCTCGCTCCCCCAAATTATCGACATTATTTAACACTTCTTTCATAAACAACAACCATTTTTCGTTGGCGTCTTCAATATAACCACCTATGTTTTTCTTTACTTGCTCAATCAAGGATTTGTAAGTAATATTGTAAAACACGGTGTTGTAACTTGTTCTTTGATTCTCTTCTTTTCTGAGACTTAATAGAATCTCAATGATGCACTTATTGTTATTTTTGCGATAATTCAGAATTTCCTTATGGTATGAGTCAAAGGGGTTATAAGGTGTGGCATATATCTTGTTTTCGATTGCTACAATAGCATTATCCAATGAGATAATAAGATCGAGTCTTTTTTTGTCTTCCGTGGAATGCTCTCTTTCTATCTCTTCAAATGCGCCAAGTTGAAAATGCGTATTAGCGTTGGAATTATAACATTCAAAAAGGCTCTTTAACCACAAGTCTTTTAAATCATGTTCTTCGTTCGTATCAAAAAAGAACGCTAATACATTTGAAATAACATTCTCATA
>CAMZBE010000037.1 GCA_947304475.1 uncultured Clostridia bacterium | reverse complement strand
ACCACACCGGCGACACGGCGTGGCGCGACGAGGACGGGTTCTACTGGTACGTCGGACGTAACGACGACGTCATCAAGTCGTCGGGCTACCGCATCGGGCCGTTCGAGATCGAGTCGGTCATCATGGAACTGCCCTACGTTCTCGAATGCGGTGTTTCCGCCGAACCCGATCCGGTCAGAGGGCAGGTCGTCAAGGCGAGCATCGTGCTGGTTCCCGGCACCGAGCCCACCGAGGATCTGAAAAAAGAGATCCAGAACTACGTCAAGAAGAATACCGCCCCCTACAAGTACCCCCGCATCGTGGTCTTCCGCGACAGCCTTCCCAAGACCATTTCGGGCAAGATTCAGCGCAACAAACTGTGATACGGAAAATGGAAACCAAACGGATCACGCTCTTCGTCGGACATTACGGGAGCGGAAAGACCAATATCGCGGTCAACTACGCGATCCGGCTTGCGCAAACGCGGTCGCCGGTCGCGCTCGCCGACCTCGACATCGTGAACCCCTACTTCCGCTCGAAGGACAGCCTTGCCGACCTTGAGGCGGCGGGCGTCCGCCTGATCGCCTCGCCCTACGCGGGCGGGAACCTCGACATCCCGGCGCTGCCGCAGGAGATGTACGCCGTCACCGACGACAAAAGGCTCACCGCCGTGCTCGACGTCGGGGGGGACGACAGAGGCGCGCTGGCGCTCGGACGCCTGACGCCGGCGATCCTTGCGGAAAACGATTTTGAGTGTCTTGCCGTCATCAACCGCTACCGTCCCCTGACGCGCACCCCCGAAGATACGGTCGGGGTGCTGCGGGAGATCGAAGAGGCGGGCGGCGTCCCGGTCACGGGGCTGGTCAACAACTCGAATGTCGGACGCGAGACCACGCCCGAAGACGTGCTGGAGTCGCTCGATTACGCCGCCGAGGTCAGCCGCCTGACCGGTCTGCCCGTCCGGATGACGACGGCGGAACGGGGGGTTTACGCCTCACTTACGGGAAAGATCCCCGATCTCTTCCCTCTCAATCTGCAAAAAAAGATCGGGTAAACCGAATACGATTACACGAAAAGGAGTGCTGAATATGAACAAGTTGACCTTCCGCACCGACAACTGCAAGGGTTGCGGTCTCTGCGTCGACGTCTGCCCGAAGAAGGTGCTGGCGCTCGCCGAGGACGTCATCAACAAGAAGGGGCATCACCCCGTCACCGCGGTCAATCCCGAGGCGTGCATCGCGTGCGCCTTCTGCGCGACCATGTGCCCCGATTGCATCATCGAAGTCGAGAAAGGAGTCTGACAGATGGAAAAGAAAGTTCTGATGAAGGGCAACGAGGCGATCGCCGAAGCGGCGATCCGCGCCGGTTGCCGTCACTATTTCGGGTACCCGATCACCCCGCAGACCGAGATTGCCGCGTACATGGCGAAACGGATGCCGAAGATCGGCGGGACGTTTTTGCAGGCGGAATCCGAGATCGCCGCGATCAATATGGTCTACGGCGTCGCGTCGGCGGGACTTCGCGTCATGACTTCGTCCTCGTCCCCCGGAGTGTCGCTCAAAGGCGAAGGTCTTTCCTACCTCGCGGGCGCCGATCTTCCGGCGCTGGTGGTCAACGTTCAGCGCGGCGGTCCCGGGCTCGGAGGCATCCAGCCCAGCCAGTCGGACTACTTCCAGGCGACGCGCGGCGCGGGACACGGCGACTTCCACATGATCGTTCTCGCTCCCGCCTCGGTGCAGGAGATGGCGGAACTGACCGTCAAGGCGTTCGATCTCGCCGACAAATACCGCATGACGTCGATGCTGCTCGCCGACGGTACCATGGGGCAGATGATGGAGCCGGTCGCCCTTGACGACCTGAAAATCAATCCGATGCCCGAGAAGCCGTGGGCGACCACCGGTACCAAGATGGAGCGCAAGCGCAACATCATCAACTCCCTCTCGCTCGTCCCCGAGGAACTCGAACAGTTCAACTTTGCCCGCTACGAAAAGTACGCCGAGATCGAGCGTACCGAGGCGCGCGCCGAGGAATACAGAATGGAGGACGCCGAGATCGCGGTCGCCGCGTTCGGTATCGCGTCCCGCGTCTCGCGCAACGCCGTCGACGCCGCACGCGAAATGGGGATCAAGGTCGGTCTGATCCGTCCGATCACCCTCTGGCCGTTCCCCGTCGATCCCTTCAAGCGTTCGCTTTCGACCGTGAAGAAGTACATCTCGGTCGAACTCAATATGGGGCAGATGATCGAGGACGTCCGGCTCGCCACCGAGTGCCGCCGTCCCGTCACGCTCTGCAACCGTGCGGGCGGGATGATCCCGACGCCGGAACAGGTACTCGAAGCCATCAAGGCTGCCGCAAACGGAGGTGAACAGTAATGGTCGTATTCAAGAAACCCCACGCCCTCTCCGACGTGCCGCTGCACTACTGCCCCGGCTGCACCCACGGGATCGTTCACCGGCTCGTGGCGGAAGTGATCGACGAACTCGGGATCGAGGGAAAAACCATCGGTATCGCGCCGGTCGGCTGCTCGGTCATGGCGTACAACTACTTTGAGTGCGATATGATCGAGGCGGCGCACGGCAGAGCCCCTGCGGTCGCCACCGGCGTCAAGCGCGCCAACCCCGACAATATCGTCTTCACCTATCAGGGCGACGGCGACCTCGCTTCGATCGGTACCGCCGAAACCGTCCATTCCGCCGCGCGGAACGAGAACATCACGGTCATCTTCATCAACAACGCGATCTACGGTATGACCGGCGGTCAGATGGCGCCGACCTCTCTTCCCGGGCAGGTCACGCAGACCTCCCCCTACGGGCGCGACGTCAACCTCTGCGGCTATCCCGTCAAGATCTGCGAGATGCTCGCCCAACTCGACGGTCCCGAATACCTCGAACGCGTCACGGTCAACAACGTCAAGCAGATTAAGAACGCGAAGCGCGCGATCAAGAAGGCGTTCCAGAACCAGATCGACGGCAAGGGCTTCTCGCTTATTGAAGTGATCTCGTCCTGCCCGACCAACTGGGGCATGACGCCGCAGGCGGCCCTAAAGTGGATCGACGAAAAGATGATCCCCTACTACCCGCTCGGCGTGTATAAGGATCGCTCGGCAGAAAAGAAGGAGGACGAACAATGAGCACGACGAAATATCTGTTCTCGGGCTTCGGCGGACAGGGCATCCTGTTCATCGGCAAGTTCGTCGCCTACAAAGGGCTGATCGAAGACAAACAGGTCTCCTGGCTCCCGTCCTACGGTCCCGAAATGCGCGGCGGCACCGCCTCCTGCTCGGTGATCGTCAGCGACAGTCAGGTCGGCTCGCCGATCGTTTCCAACCCCGACGTTCTGGTCGCGATGAACCTTCCGTCTCTTGACCGCTTTGAAAGTTCGGTCGTCCCCGGCGGTTCGGTCTACTACGACTCGTCGCTGATCGAGCGCGAGGTCGCCCGCAAGGACGTCAAAGCCGTCGGCGTTCCCGCCACCCGGCTGGCAAGCGAGAACGGTTTCCCGACGCTCGCCAATATGATCCTGCTCGGTAAGATCCTCGCCGATCGCGGCGAATTCACCGAAGAGGGGATCCGGGCGGCGCTCGGAAAGGTCATCTCGGCGCGTCACGCCGATATGCTCGAGGTCAATCTCCGCGCCATGCAACTCGGCGCAAACTACAACTAAAGGAGAAGAGATCATGGAAATCAAGTATCAACTCGTGAGCGAGAAAAAGGCGAAACCCGATCCCGCAACGCTCGGGTTCGGTAAGATCTTCACCGACCATATGTTCATGATGGACTACACCCCGGAGAAGGGTTGGCACGACGCGCGGATCGTTCCGTTCGCAAATCTGTCGCTCCACCCCGCCTGCACCGCGCTGCACTACGGTTCCGAGATCTTCGAGGGACTGAAGGCGTACCGCCGCGCCGACGGTAAGGTCCAACTCTTCCGCCCGACCGAGAACATCCGCCGTATGAACAACTCGGCGGAGCGGCTCTGCCTGCCCCAGATCCCCGAGGACGACGCCCTGGAGATCCTGCTCGCGTTCGTCAAGACCGAACAGGACTGGACGCCTTCGGCTCCCGGCACCTCGCTTTACCTGCGCCCCTTCATGTTCGGCAACGACGAGACGCTCGGCGTTCACGCCGTGCATCACGCGACCTTCCTCATTATCGCGTCGCCCGTCGGCAGTTACTATAAGGAAGGCATCAACCCGGTCAAAATCATGATCGAGGATCAGGACGTCCGCGCAGTCCGCGGCGGTACCGGTTACGCCAAGTGCGGCGGCAACTACGCCGCGTCCAACCGCGCCGGCGCCCGCGCCGAGGAAAAGGGTTATTCCCAGGTCCTCTGGCTCGACGGCGTGGAGCGGAAGTACATCGAGGAAGTCGGCGCGATGAACGTCATGTTCAAGATCGGCGACGAGATCGTCACCCCGAAACTGACCGGCTCGATCCTGCCCGGCATTACCCGCAAATCCTGTATCGAAGTTTTGAAAAAAGAGGGATACAAGGTCTCCGAACGCCTGCTCTCGGTCGACGAACTCGCCGACGCGATGAAGAAAGGCACGCTCGAAGAGGCGTGGGGCTGCGGCACCGCCGCGGTCGTCTCCCCGATCGGCGAACTCTGCTATAAAGACGTCAAGTATACCGTCAACGGCGGCAAGATCGGAAAGATCACTCAGCACCTCTACGATACTCTGACCGGTATCCAGTGGGGCAAGATCGCCGATCCCTTCGGCTGGACGCTGCCGGTGGACTGACCTCCGGATAACCCGACAATTTGATATTTGCACAAGGAAAGCGCCCGTTCATTTTCGCAACGAACTGGCGCTTTTCTGTCCCCGGAACACAAGGCGTACCGTTTTCGGGACCGGGAATGCGATAATAGTATAATGAACGATTAACCATATTGAAAAAGGAGAAACAGAATGGACAAGGCAGAGAGAAAAGAAATGGAGAAGAGAAAAAGAAAAAACGAATTTGATCAAAAATTCAGGGAGAACGAGTTCAAGAGTTGCGAAAAATGCTTCGGTTACAGAATTCCCCAAAACAAAAAAGAAGACAGGAGAGTTTTCCCAAATTATTTTTCCAATTGTAAATGGAACGATTTCCGAGACAACGTGCTTCAGGAGGACCTGAAAAAAAGATATACAAAAGAAACGAAAGAATACACGGTCAAAGGAACGCTCTGCCCTCCGAAAATGGCGTCCGTTGCTTCGTCTTCGCGTCTCACATATTATACTTTCTGTGTCGACGATACGGCGAAAGACAGAAAAGAATACAGGACAGAATACGGAATAAAACGGCTGGCGGTCCTATTTGAAAAACTCTACCCGAACGAAAAACTCCCGCAAGACGGAATTTTGACGATGGAAGCCGATTGCCCGATAAAGAACGGTAAGAGTATCATAGCGACCGCCCATCCCGATATATATTATTCCGCCGAAGCAAGAGTACTATATGTAGAATGCAAATGCCACGAACTATTCGACGATCATACTCCAGAATGGAAAATGCAGTATCTCAAAAGCGGAAGGATCGGGGAAGGCGCTAGTTCTATTAATTTAAAAGAGTTCATCACCCTGTATTATCCCGAGGGAGACATTTGCTCCGAGCGTGAGGTCAAAACTGCCCCGCACAAGAGAAAGAAAAAAGAATACCTGTCCATAACCATAAAAGACCTGAACGAACTCTCCCGCCTCGATCTTTCAAAGTATTCGGATTTGTATTTTGATTTCAAGCAGTTGACTTGTCACCTGCTCGGGATCGCAGACCAAAACGAAAAAAACAAGAAGATAGATCTAATTTATCTCTATTTTATTCCAAAAGCAATCGCAAAAGAATTTGAAAAGGAGTATGGGGTATTGGAAAAACAATTTAAAGCATTCTGTCAATCTGGTCCCATTTCCTCTTTCTGCAAAGACCACAACATTTCGATCAGTCTTGTTTACGCTATCAACGATCAAGGCGAAGACTTTAAGCCAGAGGTTAAGTATCTCAAGAAGAACTGATCTGTTCGAATCATCCAAATACATCTGCCGCGCGGAGGTCGACCGACCTCCGCGCGGCAAGTTTAGAACGACGTTTTTCGATTACTACGCGGCGAATTGCTTTGCAAAAAGCCGCTCCAATTCATCGAATCTCACCATTTTCTTTTTTCCTTCTGATTTCTGCGATCACAGCGCGGCGATAATCGTGATCAAGGTCTTCCCATTGCATTTCAAGTCCGGTGATCCGTCCCTCCCCGTCTGCCACGAGACGGCGAATCCTTCGCGCCTCGGCTTTCAGTTCGCGGATTCTCCCGTTGATCCCGGCAAGATCACGCTTGAAAGGTTCGAGTTCCGCTTTGAGCAGATCGACCTCTTCCCGGATTTGATCCATACGTTGCTTCATCGTCTGACTGTCCATTTTTCTTCTCCTTTTCTTTTTTTGATTCCGAGCGTTTTTCCGCCGTGAAAAAACCGCCTATATATATATACGAATTTTTTCGAAAAATGAGGATCTAAATTTTTCCATTTTCCGGCTCAAAACGCAAATGAAAACAGAAAAAGTTCCCGATTTATCTGGTTTTTTTCAAAAATGACACTCGCAAAAATTTTTTTACTTTCCCGATTGACAAAGCCGGGGGGTTGTGCTATAATCTTATGCATAAATGCGATGACGGAACCGTTCCATCGAAGAAAGCGTGCAAAGAGAACCGGCGGTTGGTGTAAGCCGGCGACGCAGGAGATCGAACTCTCACTCCCGAGCAGAGGCGCTGAACCCGCAAAAAGGTTAGGCGTCTACGGCTTGCCCCGTTACCAAGGCAAAGGATATGGAAGTATCCGACGAGCGCCCGTCTTGGGACGGGAATCAGGGTGGTACCGCGATCGATTGATCGTCCCTGAAGCCGAACACGGCTTCGGGGACTTTTTGTTTTCCGGAGCGAATCCGAAAGAAAAGGAAGGACAGAACATGAAACAGATCGTCATTTCCGACCGCACGCTCGCGTGCGAGCGCAAGTACAGTTTCAAGGAGAAACTCGAGATCGCGCGGCTGCTTGAAAAGATCCGCGCCGACGTGATCGAACTGCCGCCCGTGAAGGACGCGCGCGCCGATCCGCTGTGCGTCCGCACCCTCTCCGCGTTCGTTCGCGACGCGGTGGTCTCGGTCGAAGCGGGACTGGACGCCGAGAGCGTCAGACTTGCCGCCGAGGCGCTCTCCGCCGCCAAACACGGGCGGATCCGCATCGCGCTTCCCCTCTCGCCCGTCGGAATGGAATATACGGCGCATAAAAAGCCGCAGAAGATGATCGACTGGATCCGCGAGGTCGTGGGACAGGCGAAAGCCGCGGTTCCCGACGTCGAGTTCGAGGCAGTCGACGCGACGCGCGCAGAGGAGGCGTTCCTGCTTGACGCGATCAAAGCCGCCGTCGAAGCGGGGGCGGGCTGCGTCACGCTCTCGGATACCGCCGCCTCGATGATGCCCGACGATTTCGCAGCGTTCGTTTCGCGGATCGCGGAGAACGCGGGGGTTCCTCTCTTCGTGTCGGTTTCGGATCTGAACGGTCTCGCGGTCGCCTGCTCGCTGCTCGCGGTGCGCGCGTCCGCCGCCGGCGTCAAGGTCGCCGTGGGGGGCGACATCACCGCTCTTTCGACCTTCTCCGACCTGATCCGCAACCGCGGGGGAGACCTCGGGCTGTCGTCGCGTCTCGCCGTTACCGAACTGCACCGCACCGTCCGCCAGATCGAATGGATCGGCGGCGGGCAGAAGGAAGCCGCTCCCGCAGGCGTCGTAAAGAGCGGCGACGCAGGGGCGATCAATCTGGATCCCGACGCGGACGCGGAGAGCATCGCCGCCGCCGTCGCGCGCCTGGGATACGACCTCTCGGACGAGGACCTCGCCCTGGTCTCGGACGAGGTGCGCCGCGTCGCCGGCAAGAAGACGGTCGGCGAACGCGAACTCGAAGCGATCGTCGCGAGTTCCGCAATGCAGGTCCCCGCGACCTACCAACTCGAAAACTACGTCATCAACTCGGGCAACATCATCTCCGCGTCGGCGCAACTCACCCTCACGGCGAACGGCAAGACGCTGCACGGCGTCGCCATCGGCGACGGTCCGATCGACGCGGCGTTCCGCGCGCTCGAAAACGTGATCGGGCATCGCTACGAACTCGACGATTTCAAGATCCAGGCGATCACCGAGGGTCAGGAAGCCGTCGGATCCGCGCTGATCCGACTTCGTTCGGGCGGGAAACTCTACTCGGGCAACGGCGTTTCGACCGATATTCTCGGCGCCGCGATCCGGGCGTACCTGAACGCCGTCAACAAGATCGTTTACGAGGAAAACTGATGATGAAACTCTCTTTTTCGACCAAGGGCTGGCACGGCAGATCCTTTGACGACCTCTGCGATATGGCGGAGGCGACCGGCTTCTCGGGCATCGAACTGCACAACATAAACGGCCCGCTCTTCACCGACCGGGACGGGGCGTTCTACGGGCACGCCGCCGCCGCGACCAAACGGAAACTCTACGACAGGAAACTGTCGATCCCGTGTCTTGACGTTCTGGCGGATCCCGCCGCGACGCCGTTTGACGCGGCGAAGGACGAGATCCTGCGTTGCCTTGCGATCGCGGGCGACCTCGGGATCGGGATGCTCCGCGTCCGTACCGACTCGTAAAACGCCGACGACGCGCGTGAAAAGACCGCGCGCCTGATCGGAGCGGTACTCCCCGAAGCCGAGGCGCAGGGTGTCACCATTCTGCTCGAAACGTCGGGGGTTTTTGCCAAAACCGAGGTGCTTCGCGACATTCTGGAACAGTTCGCGTCGGATCGCCTCGCCGCTCTGTGGGAGGTCGCCGAGGCGTATCTGGTCGGCGGGGACGATCCCGAGACGGTGGTGCGTAACCTCGGCGCCTATATCCGGCACGTCCATTTTTCGGACGTTTCACGCGAGGGGGACGGCTGTTCCCACGTTTTGATGGGCGAGGGCGAGATCCCGTTCCGCGACGTGATGCGCGCGCTGCGCTCGGTCAACTACGACGGG
>CAMZBE010000036.1 GCA_947304475.1 uncultured Clostridia bacterium | reverse complement strand
CCTGGAGTTCGGGATCATCGAACTCGACGCCGGGGAAGAGCAGCCCTTCAATACCAAGGACAAGGAGACGGCGTTCATCGTCCTTTCGGGGCACTGCGACGTCTTGTTCGACGGGCAGATCTACGAGAACGTCGGTAACCGGCAGAGCGTGTTCGAGAACCGCAAAGCCGAGTGCTTCTATATGCCGCGGGATCAGCGTCTTTCCGTGCGCGCGCGCGACCACGTGAAGATCGCGGTCTGCGCCACCCCGATCGGGGAGAAGACCGAACCGCAACTGCTCCGCGAGGATCACGCGACGCTGAAACTGCTCGGGAGACCGCCGTTCGAGCGTGAGACCAGTTTTCTCGTCGACGGCACTACCAACGCCCGGATCCTGACCGTCGGCGAATCCTACACGACCGAGGGCAACTGGGCGGGCTTCCCGCCGCACAAGCACGACGTGGACAATATGCCCGCCGAGTGTATCGCCGAGGAGATCTACTACTTCCTGTTTGAACCGAAACAGGGGTTTGCGATCCAATGTCTCTACGCCAAGGACGGGAGCGTCGACGTCGCCTACCGCGTCAAGGAGAACGAGTTGGTCGAGTTCCCCTACGGCTATCACACCACCGTCTCCACCCCGGGCTACAAGACCTACTTCCTGTGGTTGATGGCGGGGGATTATCAGGGGTTCAACCGGTCGAACGATCCGGATCACGACTGGATCAAATAAGAGTTACCCGGGGAGGGGAAAGTCGATGAAGTATCTCTTGGGGATCGATTTCGGCGGCGGCGCGTCCAAGGCGACGCTGCTCTCCGCTTCGGGCGAGGTTATCGCCACGAATACGGTCGAATACCCGACGCACTATCTCGGAAACGGGCAGGTCGAACAGGATCCCGGGGACTGGGTGAAGGCGGCGATCGAAAATATCCGCGCCCTGCTTGACAAGAGCGGGATCGCGTCCCGCGACGTCGCGGCGCTCTCCTTCGACGCGGCAACGCATACGGCGGTGCTCTGCGACGGGGAGGGACGGGTGCTTCGCCCCGCGATCTACTGGACCGACACCCGCTCCAAACGCGAGGTCGCGTACTTAAAAAAGCATCACGGCGCGGAGATTTTTTCGCGCGCCTATCACCGCCCCGACACCATCTGGACGCTCCCGCAACTGATGTGGGTGAAGCAGAACGAGCCGTCGGTCTGGGAAAAGACGAAAAAGATCTTTTTCGCCAAGGACTTCGTGCGCAGTTTCTTCACCGGAGACTACGTGACCGACGTCATCGAGGCGGAGGGCAGTATGCTCTTCGACTACAAAACCCTCTCGTGGTCGGAGGATCTTTGCACGATCGCAGGTCTTGATCCCGCGATCCTGCCGAAAACCGTCCGTCCGACGTCGCTTGCCGGCACCGTTACCGAAGAGGCGGCGCGGGCGACCGGGATCCCCGCCGGCACGAGCGTCTATTGCGGCACGACCGATACCGTCATGGAGATCTTCGCGGCGGGGGCGGTCGAGCGCGGCGATATGACGGTCAAACTCGCCACGGCGGGACGGATCTGCGTGATCGCCGACCGTCCGTTCCGGGACGTCAATCTCATCAACTATTCGCATATCGAAAAGGGGCTGTGGTACCCCGGTACCGCAACCAAATCCTGCGCTTCGAGCAACCGGTGGTTCCGCGACACCTTCGGCGGCGATTACCGCGAACTCGACGAACTGGCGAAGACCGTCGAGCCGGGCTGCGGCGGACTGGTCTACCACCCCTATCTGAACGGCGAACTCACCCCCTACGCCGATCCCGACCTGTGCGGCAGTTTCACCGGGATCCGTTCCGGGCACACCAAGGCGCATTTCGCCCGCGCGGTGCTCGAGGGCGTCGCACTCAGTATGCTCGACTGTCAGCGGGCGCTCGAGACCGTCGGGATCCCGCATAAGGAGAACGCCGTGATGATCGGTATGGGCGGGAAGAGCCCGCTCTGGAGGCAGATCCTCTCGGACGTTCTGGGGATCCGCCTGACCGTCAAACAGTACAGCGACTCGTCGTTCGGGACCGCGATGCTCGCGGGCGTCGCCGCGGGGATCTTTCCCTCGTTCAAAGACGCCGTACGGCTCTGTAACCGGGAGATCTCCGAGACGCTGCCCGATCCCGAAAGACACGACGTTTACCTGAAATGCTTCGAGCGGTACAAGGCGATCGTTGCGGCGCTCGCGCCCATCTACGACGGAGCGGTGTGATGAGGACCGCCGTACTGATTAAGGTCGTCGAGGGAGAGATCGGTCCTTTCGACGCGAGCGCGCTCGAATGGGCGCTGTCAAGCGGGGGAGAGGTCACGGTCCTGTCCATGGGACCGAAGAGTTGGGCGGACGTACTGCTTCCCCTGACGCGACTGGGCGTCGGGCGGGTGATCCTGCTCTCCGATCCGGCTTTTGCGGGTTCCGACACGCTGGCGACGGCGACCGTCCTCAAATCCGCGCTCGAACGGATCGGGTTCGATTTGATCCTCTGCGGGCGCAAAACCCTGGACGGCGAGACCGCGCAGGTCGGTCCGTGTCTTGCGGGACTGCTCGGGATCCCGGTCCTGACCGGCGTCTTCTCGTTTGAAAAGCGGGAGGTCGGCGCGGTCGCCCGAACCCCGCTCGGAACCGAGACCGTTCCGCTCCCCGCCGTCCTGACGACCGAGCGCACGCGGCAACTGCGGTTCCCGTCGCTCTTTTCCAAGGTCGGCACGGTCGAGATATGGGATAACGCCGTACTCGGCGTCGATCCCGCCAGATGCGGGCTTGCCGGATCGCCGACGCGGGTGCTCGAAACCTACGAGAGCGCGAAGGGAGAACGCGCGTGCAGAAAAATCACGCCGGGAGAACTGCTCCCGCTGCTGCGCGACCTTTTAAAAAAAGACAAGCGCGAAACCGCGATCCCCGAGAGCAAGCGCAAACTGAAAACCGCGTTTGCCGTCGGGCAAGAGGTCGAGGCGCAGGCGAAGGCGATCGCGAAAAACGTGACCGTTCTGGATAAGGACGCGCCCGAAGCAATCGCCCGGAAGGCAAGGGAAGTCAACCCCGACGCGATCCTCTGGTGCGCCGATCCGTGGGGCAGACGGAACGCCCCGATCGTGCAGGCGCTGCTCAGCACGGGCCTCTGCGCCGACTGTACCGAACTGGAAACCGACGGGGAGAAACTCTACATGATCCGTCCCGCGAAAGCGGGGAATATCACGGCGAAGATCCGCTGCGACACCCTCCCGCAGATGGCGACCGTCCGGACGGGAGAGGGCGCGTCGGGGGACCTGATGGTTTCCGCCGGACGCGGCGTTTCGGACGAGATCGACGCGGTGCGCGCTTTTGCCCGCTCGCTCGGCGCGGAGTTCTGCGCCTCGCGGGCACTGGTCGATCTTCGCGGCGCCGACTACGCCGAACAGGTCGGACTCACCGGGCGTCTGGTGTCCCCGAAGGTCTATCTTGCGATCGGGATTTCGGGCGCCGTACAGCACACGGTCGGGATCCGGGACGCCGACACGGTGATCGCAATCAACCCCGATCCCGACGCGCCGATCTTCGGATTTGCCGATTACGGGATCGTAAGCACTTTTGACCAACTATACCGGGAGATCGGAAAACTCCCGTAAAAAGAGGAACGATATGCTGGATTACAAGGTAAAAATCGGGCTGGTCCCCATGCGCAGAGACACCAACAACCGTCCGAAGGGCACCTTCCTCACGTGGTATTCCGCGGAGGAGAGGGGCGAACGGTTCGTTCGGTATATCGAGGAGAACTTCTCGTCCGGGAAGGTCTCGTTCGTCGACTCGAAGGGGCTTGGAACGAAGGATCTGATCCACGACGCCGCGTCGGCGGACGCGATGATCGAACGGATGAAGAAGGAAAAGGTCGACGCCGTCTTTATCGTCAACTGCAACTTCGGCAACGAGGAAGCGGCGGCGGATATCGCGAAGGCGATGGGGAAGCCGGTGCTTCTCTGGGCGCCGCTCGACGACGAGTACTACGTCGACGGGATGCGTCCGACCGACTCGCAGTGCGGGCTCTTCGGCGTTTCGCGCCAGATGCAGCGGTTCCATATCCCGTTCTCGCATCTGCCCTGCTGCAGCGTCGAGAGCGAGGAGTTCAGAGAGGGATTTCTCTCGTTCGTCCGCGTCGCCTGTATGGTCAAGAACTTCACGGGACTTCGGATCGGGCAGGTCGGGCTTCGCCCCGCGCCCTTCTATTCGGTCATCTGGAACGAGGGCGAACTGATGGAGAAATTCGGGCTGAAGATCATCCCGATCAACTTCGCCCTGATCGAGCAGCGCATGAAAGCGGTGCTCGAAGAGAAGCCCGAGGAGATGAAGCGGATCGCGGAGCATCTCGAAAACCACTACGTGCTCGACGACCTGACGCCGCAGTATATCGACCGGATGGCGGCGTTCGTCGTGATGTATAAACGGCTCTTCGACGAGTTCAATCTCGACGCGATCTCCGCCGAATGCTGGACGGCGACGCCCGTGATGTTCGACGGGCTCGCTCCCTGCACCGTTTACTCGATCCTGAACGACATGGGCTATCTCGTCTCCTGCGAGAGCGATATGCACTGCCTTCTGACCATGGTGCTCCTGAAGAGCGCGACACAGGGGGAGGGCAAACCGCTGTTCGGCGAGTTCACCGTCCGCCATCCCGAAGACAAGAACGCCGAACTGCTCTGGCATTGCGGACCGTTCCCGCTGTCCGAGAAAGCCGAGAGCGGCGTCGGTTCGACGGCGCGCCTGGTCAATCAGCGTTCGTGGTTCCGCGCAAAGGACGGGGTATATACCGTCGCCCGGATCGATCAGGAGAGCGGACGCTACAAGATCCTGCCGCTGGTCGCTCCCACGACCGACGGACCGCTAACGCACGGCACCTACCTCTGGGTGAAGTTCGACGACCTGAAGAAGGTCGAAGACAGGATCATCGACGGTCCCTACATCCATCATTTCGTGGAGATCCGGGGCGATTACAGCCGCGAGATCAAGGAGTTCGTCAAGTATTTCCCGAACCTCGAGGTCGACGGGATCTGACCTGTTTTTCCGAAAGCGTAAAGGAGCAACGAGATGAGAGAAAGAATACTCTTCGACGACAACTGGAAGTTCCACCTCGGAGATATCGCCGTACCGGAACCCACCGAAAAGGGACCGGTCTATATGCAGGCGAAAACCGAGAGAAAGCGGACCGGTCCCGCCTGCATCCAATACGTCGCGAACGGAGACGACTATTCCACCGATCGGGTACTGAACCCCGAGAAGTGGGAGGACGTCACGCTTCCGCACGACTATATGATCGGGCGGACGCCGGACGCGCGGTACAACAACGCGCTCGGCTATTTCAAGTACGAGAACGCCTGGTACCGCAAGACCTTTACGCTGTCCCGTTCGGATAAAGACAAGCGCATCTGCCTGTATTTCGACGGTGTCGCGGTGCTGGCGACCGTCTATCTGAACGGTTGCCTGATGGGACACAACTTCTGCGGGTACACCGGGTTCGAGATCGATATTACCGATTACGTCGAATTCGATTGCGAAAACGTGCTCGCCGTTTATGTCGACGCCACCTCTTCGCACGAGGGCTGGTGGTACGAGGGCGGCGGCATCTACCGCCACGTCTGGCTGACCAAGACCGACAAGGTCGCCGTCGACCTGTACGGGCTGTGCGTCCGTCCCGCGTACCGGGGCGACCACTGGGACCTCACGGTGATCAATACCGTGCGGAACGATCTTTACGAAACCGTCGACGCGACGCTGAAGACCGAGATTACCGACGGGAACCGAACGGTCCTTTCACTCTCCGGCGACTGCTCGCTTCCCGCTTTCTCGAAAAGCGACGTGACGCTTTCGGGCGAGGTGAAGGCGCCGCGGCTCTGGAGCGTTGACGATCCCTACCTGTACAGGGCGGTCACGAAGGTCTACCGCGGCGGTACTCTGACCGACGTTTACGAGACCAGATTCGGCTTCCGCTACTTTGCGTATTCGCCCGGGGCGGGCTTCACCGTCAACGGGAAAAAGACCTTTATCAACGGCGTCTGCGCGCACGAGGACTTCGGTCTGACCGGCAAGGCGGTCGCCGACAATATCCGCAAATACAAGATCGGGCTCATCAAGGAGATGGGCGCTAACGGCTACCGCTGCACGCACTATCCCCACTCGGCAGAGACCATGGACGCGCTCGACGAGGCGGGGCTGATCGTGATGGCGGAAACCCGCTGGTTCGAGTCCACCAAGGAGGGGCTCGAACAACTCGAAATGCTGATCAAGCGCGATCGCAACCGTCCGTCGGTCTTCTTCTGGTCGATCGGGAACGAGGAACCGAAGCAGACGACCGATACCGGTCGCCGGATCAGCCGGCGGATGATCGAAAGGATAAGGCAACTCGATCCGACGCGCTGGATCACCTGCGCGGTCTCGAACGATCCCGACAAGGCGACGGTTTACGACGATCTCGACGTGATCGGGATCAACTACAACCACTGGAACTACGACGCCGTACACAAAAAGTACCCGAACAAGATGATCGTCGCTTCCGAGTGCTGCGCCACCGGAACGACGCGCGGCTGGTATTACGACGACGATCCGGCGAGAGGGTATTTCAACGCCGTCGACAAGGACACCAACGAATGGTTCATCGGGCGCGAGAATATGTGGCGCTTCTTCCGCGATCATCCCTACGTTTCGGGCGGGTATCAGTGGATCGCGTTCGAGCATCGCGGGGAGTGCCTCTGGCCGCGGCTCTGTTCTCAATCCGGCGCGATCGATCTCTTCATGCAGAAGAAAGACGCGTTTTATCAAAACCAGACCTTGTTTATTTCCGACCGCCCCCTGATCCACGTCCTGCCGCATTGGAACTGGCGGGGCTGTGAGGGGCAGCCGATCCGCGTCGTCGTCTATACCAACTGTGAGGAAGCGGAACTCTTCGTCAACGGCAAGTCCTTCGGTCGGGTGAACGTCGACCGTCCGGGACACGCCGAGTGGAGCGTTCCTTTCGCACCGGGCAGCGTCAAGGCGGTCGGCTACGTCGGCGGGAAACCCGTCGCGGGCGACGCCGTGCGTTCGACCGGGGACGCCGTTGCGCTTTCCCTGAAACTCGAAAACAAGGTCGAGGGCGCGAACGGGCGCGACGTGGCGCTCTTCACCTGTACCGCGCTTGACGCCGAAGGGCTGGAGGTTCCCGACGCGAACCCCCTCGTCCGCTTTATCCCGAACAAACTCGGCAAGATCGTCGGGACCGGTTCCGACGTTGCCGATCATACGCCGGTCACCTTCCCCGACCGCAGGATGCGGGCGGGCAGGATCGCCGTCGCCGTCCAGGTCGGAACGATCAAGGGTGCCTTCACGCTCCGGGCAGAGGCGGACGGGTTGACGCCCGCCGTGATCACGGTCAATCTCGAATAATCAACGCCTATCCGCGAAAGGAACAGTATGCTGACACAAAGACTCGGCAAACCTTATCAGACCGACGACGCCTACGTCGATCGGTTCCTCTCGATGGTCCGGGACAATCCCGGTTCCTGCGACGAGGTCTGGTTCGCGTCGCTCTACGGCTATCCGAAACCCGGGACGCACGCGGAATACGCGAGGGAGATTTTGCCACAAGCCGACAAGATGCGGCGGGCGGGGCTCCGCGTCTCGCTGCAGATCAGCAACACGGTCGGACACGGGGAGTATATCTCCAAGCGCGACTGTTCGGGGCTGGTCTATCCCGGTTCGCCGGTGCGTAACCTCGTCGGTTGGGACGGGGCGGTCGCCCGCCACTCGTTCTGCTGGCGCGACCGGTTTTTCCGCGACTATATCCTCGCGTCGATCGCGGCGTATCTGCCGATCAGACCGGCGGCGATCTGGTTCGACGACGATTTCCGCCCCAATCACCACCTGCCGGTCACCTTCGGCTGCTTCTGCGACGATTGCCTCGCCGCGTTCGGCAAAGAATACGGCAGGACGTTCACGCGCGAAGAACTGGTTTCGGAGTTGAACGACGGGGATATCGCCTGCCGGAAGGCGTTCATCGACTTCACGAAGGCGGGGCTCGCGTCTTTTATGACCGAGTGCTGCGAATTGATCCACCGGGAACTGCCCGAAACGCAGATCGGGCTTCAGCAGGGATCCATGACCGGCTTTATCGGGGATACGGGCAACCGCTATCTGCACGAGATCATTCATCGCGTGACCGGTCTTCCGTCGCTTTCCCGTCCCGGCGGCGGCGCGTACACCGATCACGATCTCCGCGCGTTCGTCAAGAAAGGCAACGAGATCGAGCGCCAGATCCGGGAGTGTCCCGATACGGTCTCCGATCTCCGTCCCGAGATCGAGAGCCTTCCGTACGTCGCCTACGGCAAGAGCGCGTCGGGCACCTGTTTTGAAACGACGCTCTACCTGTCGCTCGGCGCCAACGCCATGAGTTACGCCATGATGATGGACGAAAACGAAGACGAGGGCTTTTACCGTCACGAATTCGAACTCTTTTCGCTCCACCGTCCGTACTGGGAAAAACTTGCCGCAACCAACAGAAAGAGCGTGCAGGACGGCGTCAACGCGGTCTTTTTGAGGGGTAAATGGGCGTACCGGTCTCAGATCCCGTTCGCTTACGCGGAGTGCGATCCCGCAGAGGAAACGGTCGTCCGCTACATCGGTCTGCCGATCTCTTACCGGGAAAAGTCCGACGGGGTGCAGATCCTGCACGGTTCGGACGCCGACCGGCTCTCGGACGAGGCGGTCCGGGAATTGCTCGGCAAGCCCCTGCTGACCGACGCCGAAACCATCGAACGGCTCGCCGCGCGCGGCTTTGCATTTCCGGTCTCGGTCAAGCGGATCGACACGCTCCGGTTGAACGAGATTGCGGCGGACCATCCCGTGAACGCGGGGATCACCCGCCGCGTCTGGGACGGTAAGTTCGCGGGCAAACGCGAGGGATACCGGATCGACGCAACGGGGCGTGGCGTCGAGGTCGTCGGGCGGTATCTGGCGGTCGGTGCGGGCACCGAAAACGGTGACGCCGTCGCGACGGCGATCATCACGACCTCGGGCGGCGCGAAATGGGCGGTCTTCGCCTTCGATCTCTGGAACCGCAT
>CAMZBE010000035.1 GCA_947304475.1 uncultured Clostridia bacterium | reverse complement strand
ATTATGAGACCTTCCGTGCGCTTGTTCTGCGCCAGTTGAGCGCCGGAATCGACGCTCTTTGCGTCGCAGGTACGACCGGTGAGGCGGCGACGCTTACCGACGGTGAATGGGAGCGTCTGCTTGCCGTTGCCGTTGAGGGGGTGGATGGGAAGATTCCCGTGATCGTCGGCGTCGGATCGAATTCGACGGTGCGGGCGGGCGAACTCTGCAGGCGGGCGAAGAAAGGGGGAGCGGACGCCGTTCTTGCCGTCACGCCCTACTACAATCGGGGGACGGAAGACGGGATCGTCGCGCATTATCACGCGATCGCAGACGTCGGGCTTCCGGTGATCGTCTATAACGTACCGGGGAGAACAGGCGTCGATCTGTCTGTCGGACTGTACCGTCGGATCGCCGAACATCCCGGGATCGCCGGGGTGAAGGAGGCGGGGGAGGGGTACGATCGGCTGCTCGATTACGTTTCGGCGTTCGGCAACGGACTTCCGCTTTATACCGGGTGCGACGCGGCGATTCTGCCCGCCGTTTCGATCGGCGCGGTCGGGGTGATCTCGGTGATCTCCAACCTGTTCCCGCAAGAAACGAAAGAACTGTATCTTGCGGCGTCCCGCGGGGATATTGCCGGGGCACGGCAATCGACCGTCCGGCTTCTTCCCCTGATCCGGGCGCTTTTTGAAGAGACCAATCCCGCACCGATTAAACGGGCGATGGAGATCCGTGGATTATGCCGCGGAGAACTGCGTCTGCCGCTTTTTCCGGTCGATGGGGAACTATCTCTGCGGCTTGCGACGCTGCTCGGAGAATTCTGAATAAAAAACCGTTGCGCCGGGCGCACCGATATGCTATACTGTAGTTGATACAGGCCGATTTGCCGACGTTCTTTACCATCATAGCACATCGCTTGCGCAAAGTCAACACGGGAGAGCGAAAAACGGCGGACCGACCGAACGAAAAGGGGCGTTCTGATGAGCAAACGTAAAACGACCGACGTCTATCTCTGTTCCGCCGTCCCGGACGGCGGCATCCTGCACTATACGCTTTCGGGCGAGGGGAAACTCACCCTTTGCGACGTTCTGCCTATCCCGTCGCCGAACTATTTGATTTTCGAGGGTGAAACGGCGTACGCAACGCTCTCCGACGCGTTCCCGGAAACGGGCGAGGGTGGGGTGATCCGGCTTTCGGTCAACGAGGACGGTTCGCTCTCCCGGGCGGGGGAGCCGATCCCGACGGGCGGCAGCGGCGCGTGTCACCTTGCCGCCGACGGGGACGACCTTTACGTTGCAAACTACGGATCGGGCAGCGTGACCAAGATCGGACGCCCGCCGGTTTTGCACGAAGGGAACGGTCCGGATCCGATCCGACAGGACGCGCCCCACTGCCACTGCACCTTTTTCTCACCCGACAAAAACTATCTGCTCGTCTGCGATCTCGGACTGGATACCGTGTTCGTCTACGACAGGGAACTTTGCGAGGTCTCCCGCGCAAAAGTCCCGGACGGGGCGGGCTGCCGCCATCTGTTTTTTTCAAAGGACGGACGGTACGTTTACGTCGAGAACGAGATGGGATGTTCGATCTCGATCTTCCGGTGGGAAAACGGGCGTATGACTTACCGTTCGACGTTTCCGACGCGTACCTACGCGCCGCACGACGGTCCGGACAAGGGTTCCGCGATCAGACTTTCGCGGAACGGGCGGCGGCTCTATATTACCAACCGCGGGGAAAATGAGGTCGTCGTGCTCTCCTGCAGGGGTGAGAGACTCCGCGTGATCGGACGGGCGCCGACCGGTGGGGACGAGCCACGCGACTTTGCGCTGATTGCCGATGAACGCTACGCGATCGTGACCAATCAATTCGGCAATTCGTTCCGGCTCTTCCGGGTTCGTGGGCTCCGGAAAAACCGTCTGATCCCTTTAGAGACGTCGACGCTCCCCGGGGCGATCGCCGTGACGTGGAGAAGCCGCTGACAGTCTGAAAAAAAGCAGCGCAAAAATCGAGAAAAGTGAGGGCGTCCCCCTTGCTTTTCTATTTTTTTTATGTTATACTTTATAAGTCAAAATATGCTTTCCGGAGGTTTTCGGTCAATGTCGGATAAACGGTCGTTTTATGAAAAAGTGCAGGATCCCTCGTTCTGGAAGACGGTGCGCACGTCGCCCGATTACGCTCGGATCCGTGAATATCTCCTTTCGGAGTGGAAGGATTACGCCGATTGCGTGATTCCGGCGCTCAAGTTCAGCGATTACCGCAAGTTCTTCGACAGCGGAGAGCGCGATACGTACGAGAACAGTTACTATCTGCGCCGTCAGATCATGGTCGTTTCCTCTTTCCTTGCCGCGATCTATCCCGACGTTCCCGAGTACTTAACGCGTCTTGAAGACGCGATCTTCGCCGTCGCGAGCGAGTATTCCTGGTGCTTGCCGGCGCACGTCGCAAGCGTCACGGTCGACGATCCTCTGTATTTGATCGATCTGTTTGCCGCCGAGACCGGCGCCGCGTTCGGCGAGATTTTCCTGATGCTCGGCAACCGGCTTTCCCCTCTGATCCGGGGACTGATGAAGCGAGAAGTCGGGAGCCGGATCATCGATCCCTTCTGCTCCGGAAAAAAGTATTGGTGGCAGACCACGACCAATAACTGGGCGGCAGTCTGTGCCGGCGGGATAGCCACCGCCGTCTGGTGTTTCCGCCCCGAGATATTCATGCAACTCCGGCCGCGCTTCCGCGACTCGATGGACAATTTCCTTTCGGGGTACGGCGACGACGGTTTCTGTCTTGAGGGCGTCGACTACTGGTACTACGGATTCGGCTATTTCCTCTGCTACGCCGAACTGGAACGCTACGCCACGGAAGGAAAGTACGATTACTTTAAACTGCCGAAGGTCCGCAAGATCGCGACCTACGCGCAGAAGGTCATTATCAACGCGCCAGACGTGTCGGTCAGTTTCTCGGACGGCTCGACGCACGAATCCGTTTCCATCGGAAGACTGCATTTCCTTCGCAACGAATTCGGCGACGACGTCGAACTGATCAAGCCGTATTTTTTTCGGTTCGTCCGCGGCTGCGCCAACTACTCGCTCGCGTCTCGTGAGATTGCGTGGTTCGATCCCTCGATCGTGGGCGAGGCGGTTCCAAAGAGCACGTCGTACCGTGCCGAAGACGCGCAATGGTGGATTGTGAAGAACCCGTCGTTCGGCTTCGCCGCGAAGGCGGGGCATAACGACGAACCGCACAATCACAACGATATCGGTTCGTTCATCGTCGCAAAAGACGGGCAACAGGTCTTCGGCGATCTCGGGGCGGGACTTTATACCCGGCAGTATTTCCGTCAGTCTACCCGTTATCAGATTATCAACTGCTCGTCGCTCGGCCATTCGGTGCCTTATTTCGGGGAGACCGTGCAGAAGCCGGGCAAAGAGTATTGCGCCGAGAACGTCATATACGGTGAGAATACGTTTTCGTTTGATCTCGCCGCCGCTTACGGGGACGAGAAACTTTCCGCGTTTTCGCGTACCTTTACCGTCGATCCCGACGGGGTGAAGGTTTCCGACCGCTTCGACTGGAGAGGGGAAGCCCCCGTCGTCGAACGCTTTATGCTCTGGAAGGAACCGACGGTCGTTGAACACGGTTTTACCGTCGAAGGGTTGACCTGCCGTTTCGTCGGAAAAGTCAAGAAGATCACCGCCGTTCCCTTTGAATACGAGATCCACCACGCAGGCGGCAAAACCCGCGTCGCGTGGTTCGTCGACGCAGAACTTGAGACGGGCGCCGACGCCTGCACGCTCGAAATCAAGGTCTGACGGTACGTACCTGAAGACGAAAGGAGAGCCGAGATGCCGCTTTACGACGTCCTGTTCCGGGACGGCGACGTGATCGTCGTGAACAAAAACCCGGGACTGCTCTCCCAATCCGACAGGAGCGGCGATCCCGATCTTCTCTCGCTGTTGTCGCGTGAAAACGGGCGTCCGGTCTATCCGGTCCATCGCCTTGACCGCGGCGTCGGGGGACTGGTCGCCGTTGCCGCGAACCAACGGTCGGCGGGCGTTCTTTCGTCGCTCGTTTCGGGGGAAAAAGACGCGTTTGGCAAGGAGTATCTGGCGGTTTTACACGGCAAGTTCACCGAGCCGAACGGCTCTTTAACCGATTATCTTCTTCACGACGAAAGACGGCGGATCACACGCGTCGTCGGGGAGAAAACGTCCGGCGCGAAGATCGCCCGGCTTGCCTACCGCGTGCTCGAAACGGTCGATCATGACGGTCGCCCGCTTTCGCTCGTCGCCGTTCGTTTGTTCACCGGGCGAACGCATCAGATCCGCGCCCAGTTTTCAAACGCCGGGCACCCGGTCGCGGGGGACGGACGCTACGGTGCGCACGACCGATTTCCGCCCATCGCCCTGTTTTCCTGCCGTCTGACCTTCCCGCACCCGAAATCCGGCGAGATCCTGCGTTTTTCCGCGATCCCCGCCGGGATCCCATTCGACGCTTTTTCGATCCCCGATCCCGGGGAGAAAGGTTTTTTTGATGACTGAAACGGAGAGAACGGTTTTCGATCTGATCCGCGCCGCCGCTTCGGGTATCTCTTACGAGATCCCCGCGACGGTTGATTCCGTTATGCTCTATCGGATCGTTCGCCGTCAGCATCTCTCTTCTTTCCTTTGGAAATACGCTTCGGCTCTGCCCGCGTCGCCCGTCCGTGAGAGGTGGGAGAAGGACCGGGATCTCGAGGCGTTGAAGGAATTGACTGGCGCCGAAGAAAAGGAGACGCTCGATCGGGCGCTCGCGTCGGCGGGGATCCGGTTCCTTTACCTGAAAGGCAGCGTTCTGAAAACGTTCTGGGGGGATCCGTCCTTCCGCTATATGGGGGACACGGACTTTCTTTACGAGGGGGACGATGCGGCATTGCACCGCGTTTTCAAGGACGCCGGGTATACGGCTAAGACCTACGGCACGCGCGATTTTTCGCATCATTTCGTCTTTTTCAAGGATCCGTGGTTTACAGTCGAGCCGCACTACGCGCTTTTCAATTCCGACGATCCGTACGCCGGGAAACTGACCGGGCTCTTTGACCGGGCGACGCCAGATCCGGAATTGCCGGGGCGATATCTGATCTCGGAAGAAGATCTGTATCTGCATTGTCTGCTCCACGCGCGGGAACATATCGTTCACGGCGGAATCGGCGTGCGGTCGTTCCTCGATTTCGTTTTTCTGTTCCGGGCGTATCCGGATCTACCCGAGAGGGAGAGCGTCAGAACGTTCCTTCGCGAGATGGATCTTGACCTGTTTGAAGCCCGTATACGCCGCGTCGCGGCTCTGTTCTCCGATCCATCGATTGCGCCAAACGCGGACGACGAGGAGGAGATTTCGGCTCTCTTAAGCGCAGGACTCTACGGTTCCGCAGAAAAGCGATTCGGCAATCAACTGAACACCGAAAGCAAACGTTCCCGTTTCCCGCGGCTGCGCTTCCTTCTGAAGCGGGTTTTTCCGCCGCTCCTCGGAATGGCTCACCGCAAGATCCGGGCGCCTCTCTCGTGGATCGTCTATCCGTTTTTCTGGGTGCGCCGGATCTTTCAGATGCTGTTTTCCCGGGAAAGACGGAACAATACGAAAGCGTCCCTGCAAGCCGTCGCTTCTTTTACTGAGGATCGCGGTATGATGGGACGGGAACTCCGCTATTTCTGCATTTCCCCGGACGGGGAAGACGGAAAGGGGGCGGATCGTTGTGACTGACGAGACCTTTTCCTCCCGTACCGCCCGTCTGATCGGTGACGACGGGGTTGCACGTCTTGCTTCGGCGACCGTAGTCATCCTCGGTTTAGGCGGCGTCGGCGGCTACGTACTCGAGGGACTTGCCCGCGCAGGCGTCGGCGGATTTATTCTCGCCGACTGCGACGCATTCTCGGAGAGCAACCTGAACCGGCAGATCCTGGCGACGCGTGAAACGATCGGAAGAAAGAAAACCGACGTTGCGCTTGAACGCGTCAAGGCGATCAATCCCCAAGCAAACGTCGAACTGTTCGACGCCTTTCTCGACGCCGGGAATATCCCGGAACTGCTCTCCCGCGACGGAATCTCGTTCGTCGTCGACGCCGTTGACAACGTGACGGCGAAGATCGCTGCCGTTTCGGAGGCGAAACGCCGTGGGATCCCCGTTCTGACCTGTATGGGAACGGGAAATCACCTTGACGCCTCGCGTTTCGTGATCGGGGATCTTGAAAAGTCCTCTGTCTGCCCGCTCGCACGCGTCATGCGAAACGAACTGCGCCGCCGCGGGGTAAGCGGAGTGACCGCGCTCTGGAGCACGGAAATCCCGCAAAAAGGGAGCGCCCCCGACGGGAAACGGCTCCCGCCCGCTTCGATTTCCTGCGTCCCGTCAGTGGCGGGACTGCTTATAGCCGGCTACGTGATCCGCGCCCTTTCGGGCGTCTGCACGCCGATCGATCACAGGAAGGATAACCCGTTATGAAAAGAAAGAACGTTCTGATTCTCCTTCTCGTATTTCTGCTCCTTCTTACTCCGTCCTGCGTCCTGTTAGTAAAGGCGCTCGCAACCTCTCCTTTCCCGGAAAGAGAACTGCTCTCCGAGATCGAGATGAGTTTTGAAGGCACCGGGGGAGAGAAGGCGGACTCGTCGCTGTCCGTTACGCGTGACGCAGATTCCCGTGAGGCGGATCTTCTTTACGCGATCTTCTCGGGCGCGAAACGCGTCTGGAACCGGTCGTTGCCCGATAAATACGCTTCCTACCGTCTGACTTTCCGTGGTCAACGTCCCGACGAAACGCTGACGCTCTGTTTCGGCGCGTCGGACCTTTCGCTCTACATTCTGACGTCGGGCAAGAAACTCTACCGTTTCCCGATGCCGACGGCGACGCACCGCAACACCGTTCTGACGCCCTCCGCCGCCTCGTTCTCGCTTGACGGGGAAGAGATCGTTTCGCGTTACGACTATCCCGAAAAAGTGGACAGCCCGACCGGCATCATCGCCATCTCGCTCGCGTCGTGGCGCGTGGCGACCGAGTTCAGTTTCTCGGGTGAAGAAGTCACCGTCGACTACAAACTCTACGCGTCTGACGGCGCGCTGATTCTTGAGACGACGGATAAGAACGAGATCGTCGAACGCGATCCCGACAAGGTGCTGATGAACGTCACGACCGAACTGTCCGACGGTATTTCGGTCACGCTCCACTACTACCTGAATATTCAGGAGTGAGGGCGGCGATATGGCACTGAAACGCGACGAATACGAAGAAAAACGATGCCTTCTCAATACGACCGATCCCGCCGACGAGAGGGCGAACCACGAACGCATCCCGATCCGGCACGTGATCGACAAACTCGACCGTGCGCTGGCACGCGGCGACTATTCCGAGGGGATGCGCCTGCTTGATTACTGGATTCACGAGGCGCAGGCGCTTCGGGACGAGGACGGAGAACTTTCGCTGCAGAGCGAGACGATGGGACTGTCCCGACGGGTTAGCGATCGGGAGAAAGGGTTGTCCGCGATCACGCGCGGGCTGGAACTGCTCGAAAAGAGCGGGTTAACAGACACGGTTTCCGGTGCGACGATCCTGCTCAACGCCGCCACGACCAGAAAGCATTTCGGCGACGCGGTTGGTGCGCTGCCGCTTTACAGGCAAGCGGAGACGATCTATCTTGCGCGGCTTTCTCCCGACGACGAACGTCTCGGGGGACTGTATAACAACTTCGCCTCGTCATTCGATGAGACCGGTGACCGTAAGGGAGCCGAAGAATACTACGAAAAGGCGCTTGCCGTTATGGAAAAATGCGGGGCGAACGGTCGTTGCGGCGTCGCCGTCACGTCGGTCAATCTCGCGGATTTCTACGCTGCGGGGGACGAGCCCGACAAGGACGAGAAGATCAACGCGACGCTCGGACGCGCGTGGGATGCGCTCGACGCGCCTGATACGCCGCGCGACGGGGAATACGCTTTCGTCGCGTCGAAATGCGCGCCGGCGTTTTCCTATTACGGCTGGTTTTTCGTCGCCGCCGAACTCGAAAAGAGGGTGAAAGAGATTCATGAACGGAATTGAACTCTCCGAGCGGTTCTATCTGACCTACGGGCGGGACCTGATCGAGAAAACCGTCCCTGACGCCGTCGGGCGGATCGCCGTCGGGATCGCCGGGCAGGGTTCGGATTGTTTCGGTTATGACGACGAACTGTCGCGGGATCACGATTACGAGCCGGGGTTTTCGATCTGGCTGACCGACGAGGACGATATCGCAATCGGCGTGCAACTTGCCCGCGCCTATCGGACGCTCCCGCGTGAGTTCGAGGGCGTCAAACTCTCTTCAAAGACCGGGGAAGGATCGCACTTCGGCGTATCGACCGCAGACGGCTTTTTCCGCGCGACGGTCGGACGAACCGACGTTCCGACCGATCCGCTCGACTGGTTCACGCTCCCCGATCACGCGATCGCCGTCGCCGTGAACGGGAAGATCTTCCGGGACGACGCGGGGATCATGACGAAGCGGCGCGAGGGCTTCCGCTACGGGATGCCGGGCGACGTCCGCAAACAAAAACTTGCCGCGCGTGTTGCCTTGATGGCGCAGGCGGGAGACTACAATTATCCGCGCATGATGGCGCGGGGCGATGAAGCCGCTGCGCGGCTCGCGGTGTACGAGTACGCAAGACACGCCATCGCCGCCGTGTACCTTGTCGCTGGGGAAGTGCGTCCCTACTACAAGTGGCAGTTCCGTGGACTGCTCGACCTGCCGTGTCTTTCCGAAACCCACGCGCCGCTTTCGCGCCTGGTCAAAGGGGGCGACACCGAAACGACGCAAAACGCGATCAAAGAGGTCAACGCCGCGATCACGCGCGAACTCGGGGCGGCGGGAACGCCGCTCGACCGACTGGCGCAGGAGATGCACGCCGCGATATCCGACCGACGGATCCGGGAACTGCATTTGATGGAATATGGAGCCGATTGACGCATCTTTTTACGGTTTCTTGCATTTTCCCCTGAAAAACCCCCGGTTTTTCGTAAAAACACTTGACACACCCCCGGGGGGTGTGTATAATATGGAATAATTATGCTCGGCACAGTCCGAAGAACGAGGTGAATCCAATGGAAAAAAGAATGCTGAATCAAAAGAAACTGCAGGATCTGACACTGACTGCGGTGCTCGCGGGGCTTGTCCTGCTACTGGGACT
>CAMZBE010000034.1 GCA_947304475.1 uncultured Clostridia bacterium | reverse complement strand
TCCGAGGACCGTATCCGACACCTGACCGATCCACTCGAAGGTAAAGCCGGTCTCCATCACGTCGTAGTAGTCGGCGATCCCGTCCCAGCAGTAGGCGTCGTCGCCGTCAAAGCCGGCGTAATAACCGCCGTTCCCGTCGCTTGTGACGGTCGGTTCGTTCTTTTGCGTCAGCGCCTCGCCCGTAAGCAGATTGCGCGCGACTCCGTTCTGGTCGAAACCGAACGAGAAGACGTCGGGGGCGGGGTTGCCGCCGTTATCGGGCGGCGTGTGCACGGCGAGCGTCAACGGTGCGCTCATCACGCCGTACGCGTTGTAGGCGTACACCCGGACGGTATAGTCGGTATCGGGATAAAGATCCGAAAAGGACGCCGTGATCTCGGGAAGCGGATACTTCTGCTGTCCCCCCTGCCGGTAGACGGTCTTGACGATATTCCCCCCTTGCAGTATGTCCGCACGGTAACTCCGAACGTAATCGGCACAAGTCGCGTTCGGGATCGAGACGCGTACCGACTCATAGGACGCCGAAAGAAGCGTCAGCGGCTCGGAGAAGACCGGCGCTTTGGAATTCGCCTTTCGTTCGGACGTAAAGGTGAAGTTTTCGGGCTCTCCGATCGAGTCGATGTAGACCGGCTCGAATAAGAACCTGTCCGCCTCCGCGTCGTAGTACCGAAGCCGGATCACGTTGTTTTGGTCGACCTCGACGATGGTATAGACCGAGGCGTACCACTCGGCGTGTTCAAAGTATCTGCCCAGCATCACGTACTGATACCCGCCGTGCAGATCCCGCCGGAAATAACTGCTCCGCGTCGAGCCGTCGCCCGTGTAAAAGGGACTGTCGTCGTAGGCAAGCGTCCCGGTGTTGATCGCAGTAAATCCGCCCTGCCAAACCGATTCGGGATCGCTGCAGGGCGCGTGCGTATGCCCCGACATATAGACGACCTGCGGATATTTTTCGAGAACGTCCCCGATGTCGTCGGTGGGATAGTTGTTCTCCCGGATACTGCCGAGGCAGGTTTCCCAGACCGGCACGTGACCGAAAACGAAGATGGGCTTCTTCCCCGTCGGATCGCTCGCAAGCGCCGCTATGATCTGTTGTTCAAGCCATTCCGCCTTGGAAGACGTATAGCCGCGCCCGCCCTTACAATCGGATGCGAACCCGATAAACGTGTAGCCGTTGATAACGTGGACGCTGTCGACGCCGTACCCGAAATAGTCTTCAAACCTGTCGTAGGTCGTCGAAAAACTTGAATTGTTCGAGACGGAATCCTCGCCGGGGTTACGGAACTCGTGATTTCCGAGGCAGGCGAGCAGAGCCGTGCCTGTTCGGAGATTATCGTCAACGATCCCGAATAACGCGTCGTACTGCTTCGTCGTTCCCTCGTCGGTATAATCCCCGACAAGAACGACGGCGTCAAGCGCGTCGTACGCTTCCCCGTCGGCGTAGTTGTAGGAAGACGTAAACAACCGCTCGGCCACAAGAGCAGCGTGGGCGACCTCCTCGGTCGTCGCCTTCTCGGTCGCGCCGTTGTCGTTCATCACGCGCGTATGTACGTCTGACGTCAGGGCGAAGCGTAAGACCGGAACGAATTCACCATTGTCGAGGGCAAACGCACAGCGAACCGTGGTATTTCGCGCGGTCGCGTACCGGATCCCCGCGCCGTCCTCAACGAAAGCGTTGACGTAAATCCGATCGCCGAACGACGCTTTCGGGATGTCGACCATCTTGACCGCAACCCAGTAACGTCCCGCCGGCGCGGGAACGATCTTCCCGTCCGCACGAATCGCCGAATAGACCTTATCGGTGTCGTAGACGTAACAGTTTTCCCCGTCGACCGTCGGCTCCGCGTTTGCACTCGAAAAGACGAACCCGACGCGGATATAGTCGAGCGATCCGACCGTGAACAGAAAGCGAAGCGAAGTGCTCTCGGAATCGACGGTATCGCCCGAGACCGTCTGGAAATTGAGGTCCCGGATCTCTTCCGCCGGTGCGGCTGAACTGCGGAAAAACGGGAAAAGGAAGGCGATAAACACGACAAGAAGAAGGACCGAAAGGACGGTCCTTCCCTCTCTTTTTTGGGCGTGGGTGACGTGCATTTCTCTGATGTCTCCTTTTCCGGACGACGTGTCGTTGCCGGTCAATTTGCTTTGGATAACAGTTCGTCCCGCTTTTGAAGGATCGCAGAAACGAGCGGACGGTAATCGGTATCGGTCTTATTCCGGAAGAGTTCGGTGATCTCGCCGATCGGGACGGATAGGGGCGTCAGAGCGAGGTTCGCCGTCACGCCTTTCAGAGCGTGCGCAAGTTCAAACCCCCGGTCAAGATCCCCTTTTTCAGCGACCTCGCGCAGTTCTTCAAACGCGGGATCGCGGATCGCCTTATCCGTCAGTTTGAGATACAAGGCCTCCATACCGACGCATCTTTGCAGTCCTTCTTCAACGTTTGCGCCGAACGCACGGAGTGTTTCGAGTGTCAGCATTTTCCGCTCCTCCCGTCACACGTTCGCCGGCTTCCCGGTCGGGAGCCGGTCGCCAATAAACTTTTCAAAGTCAGCGGCGGGTTTCGGCGGGGAGAAATAGTACCCCTGGACCATATCGCACCCCATTTCCCGCAGCGTGTTCAACTGCTCCGCGGTCTCGACGCCCTCGGCGATCATGGGAACCGACAGGGTTTCGGCGATCTCGACGATCACTTTCAGCATCCTGAGGTTTCCGTTCTCGCGGAACACGCTCCGGATGAAAACCATATCCAGTTTGAGAACGTCGATCGGCAGCGTAGCGATCATATTCAAAGAGGAATAGCCCGAACCGAAATCGTCCATTTCGATCACGAACCCGATCTCGCGCAATTCGTTCACCGTCGAGATGATCTGCCGCGCGTTCTCGGTGTAGGCGGATTCGGTGATCTCGAGATGCAGATCGCCGAACGCGAGCCCGCCTTTCGTAACGAGGTCGCGGAGCGTCCCGACCAAATCGGGATCGAGCATATCGATCCGCGAAACGTTGACCGAAACGGGAACGGTACGCCCGTATTTCCTTTTCCACTCGGCGATCTGCCGAACGGTCTCCCGCCAGACGTAGCGGTCGAGTATACGGATCAAGCCGTTGTTTTCAAACAGCGGAATGAAAATGCCGGGCGAAATGACGCCGAGTTCGGGGTGGATCCAACGCACGAGCGCCTCCGCGCCGCAGAGGACCGGCTTTTCGGGACGAACGTCGAACTTCGGCTGGAAATAGACCGAGAACTGCTTCCCATCGATCGCCGCCTGAAACTCGTCGAGAAGGCGCTCGGCGTAGATCTCTTTTTCGTGCATGGCGCTGTCGTAGAACGCGATGCACTCGGTGAAACTCCCGCGAACGGTGTCGGCGGCGATCTTCGCGCGGTCAAATCGCGTCTGCATCTCGACCGATTTTTCCGCTTCCGCACAGACGCCGAGGCGGACGCGGATCCGCCCCTTGTCGTCGCCGCAAGCGGCGGTGACGATCGCGTCGAGAAACGCCGGATAATCCGTAAGATGCGGGCAGTAGACGAGGAACGTATCGGCGCTGCGGCGGCAGGCGATCCCGCCCGACGCCCCGACGAGAGCAACGATCGCCCGACCGATCCGGATCAGCACTTCGTCGGCATACTGCTTTCCGAAACGTTCGTTGACCATCTGGAAGTGGTTGACGTCCAAGACCAGCGCGTCGGTCGGAACGTCCGGATTGTAGACGTCGCACTGCGCGGCGTAACGGTAGAAATACTCCCGCGTGTAAAGCCCGGTCAGGTGATCGCGTTCGGTGTCGCGGATCAGGTCGCGGTCTTCGGAAAGTTCGATGGTCCGCCGGACGCGCGCCTGCACGACCTTCGGAATGGGATAGGGTTTCGGAATGAAGTCGATCGCACCGAAATTCAGGCACTCGACCTCTGCTTCCTTGTCGGACGTCAGAACGATCACGGGGATCTTCGCCGTGCGCGTTTCTTCCTTCATTTCGCGCAGGATGTCAAGACCGTGCCGGTCGGGCAGGTTCAGGTCGAGCAGAACGAGACTGATCTCCCCCGCCCGGAGGCGAAGGACCGTTTCGGCGTCCGCGCCCGACACGGCGGAGATCACCTCGTATTCGGGCTCCAGCATCGCGTTCAGGATCTCGCGGTTGACGAACTCGTCCTCAACGACAAGGATCTTCCGTTTTCGCCCGGCTCCGGGTTCTGTCGGTATTCCGTTTTCCGGGATCATATCAATCATACGTTGATCTCCCTTACTTGTTCTCTGTCCGGCGTAGCCGGCGGTTTTTTATTCACGGGTTTCTTTTACTCCAAACTTCCGTACGCCCCGACGGCTTGGTCGACAGTCAGTTCCCCTTTCCCGACCTTGAACGCCGCGATGCGGATCTGGACGGTAAGCGGATCGGTAATGCCGATCATTTCGGGAGAAACGGTGCGGCTCGCGGGCACGTTCCCGAACGGAGCGTAAACCGTGTCGAAAGACAGGTCCGCCGTCGGCGTCACCAGACGCTTCACGGACGCCATCTCGTTCAGTTCCTTCTTCGAGATCAGGAACCGCATAAACTCGTTCGTCATATCCAGATTGTCGCAATCCTTGTTCACCGAGAACTCCACGGAAGGACTGTCGATGAAGTACCCGCCCTCCGCGGTCAGGGGGATCGGCGCGAACGCGTAACGGAACGGCGCGTTCGAGAACGCCTCGGACTGGCTTTCCCGCTTCTTGGTTCCGGACACGGTATCACCCGCGCAGATCATCATCGGCACGTCGCCTTCAAAGAAGCGCAGGATCACCTTGGTATAGTTGTCCTCGATCTTGTCGCACTCCGCGAGATCTACGCAGCCGCTCCCGATCAGTTGCGCCACCGTTTCGAGTGCCGGACGCATATATTCCCCCGCCGCGGGATCGAGCGCGTTCGCCTTAGCAAGCGCGTCAGGATTTTCTGCAAGCGCGGCGGCAAACATCGGATAGGCGACCGTATACATCAGGCAACTGGACGAGGTCTTACTGTACCCCATCATGGGGCTGGCGTATCCCTTTTCTTTGAACGCCGCGCAAACAGCCGTCAGTTCTTCCCGCGTGGTCGGAACGGAGAAGCCTTCCTTTTCAAACAAATCGTAGTTTATCAGCATACCGTAGGTCCGGGAGAAAACCGGAACCATCAGCACGCGGTTCTCCGCGTCGCGGTTGACAAGACCGGGGCGGATGCAGCCCAGGTTTAACTTCAGGGCGGGATCCGACAGATCTTCCATATGGGCAAAGACCGCGTCGTATTTCCGGTTCCCGATCATACCGGCGTTCGAGAAGAAAACGTTGGGTTTGTCGTTCCCGTCAAGCGCAGCGGCGAGCGTGTTGTTGTAGTCGTCCAACTTCACGTAGCGAAGACGCACGTTCGGATAATACTCGTTAAATCGGTCAAACTCGGCTTCGAGCGCCTCAAAGTTGTCGTAACTCCCGACAACCGTGACGTTGCAACTCGTCTCGGTATCGAGCGCCGGTTCGAACACGGCGTCGGCGTCGTCCTTCGTTTTGCTGCACGCGGCGAGCAACGTTACAAGGACACAGACGAGCAAAAGGGTAATGAGCGGTTTTTTCATTATTTCTTTTCCTCCTTTATTCTTCGGATCTCCTTGATCACGAGTTTAACGTCGATGGGTTTCGCGATATGTCCGTTCATGCCGGCGTTCAGGCACTCCGTGACGTTTTCGGAGAACGCGTCCGCCGTCATGGCGACGATCGGGATTGAGGACGCCCACGGATCGTCCAGCGCGCGGATGGTCCTCGTGGCGTCAAGCCCGTTCATCTCCGGCATCTGGATATCCATAAAGACAAGGTCGTAACTGTCCTTTGCCGCCGCCTTCATTTTCTCCACGCAGATACGCCCGTTTTCGGCGCGCTCCGCCGTGATCCCGTACATATCGAGAATGGTGGAGATGATCTCCCAGTTGATGTCGTTGTCCTCCGCGACGAGAACGTTCAGTCCCTGCAGATCGGAATAGTCGTTTTCGGGTTCTACCGAACTCGCCGTCGTCCCCAGTATCTCGTTGATCTTATCATACAGCGTGGACCGGAACAGCGGCTTGCTGACGAAGCCGTTTGCGCCGGCTTCCTTCGCCTTGTCTTCGATCTCCGACCAGTCGTAGGCGGAGATCAGCAGGATTGGAACGTCCCGATCCGCTTCCGCGCGAATACGCCGGATGGTTTCGACGCCGTCGACGTCGGGCATCTTCCAGTCGAGGATCACGATCCTGTAATCCCGTCCCGCTTCGTGCCGCCGGCGGATCATGCCGAGCGCTTCCGGTCCGCTTCCCGCACGGTCGGCTTGTACGCCGAGAGACTCCAGCGTATCGACCGCCGTTTCCAGAAGGATCTCGTCGTCGTCAACGACGAGGACGTCCATCGGTTCGAGCGTCATATCGTCCCTTTGCCGATCCGCGACCGGAAGATCCAGCGTGACGGTAAAGGTCGTTCCCTTTCCCTGCTCGCTCTGGCAGTCGATGGTACCGCCCAGAAGGTCGACCATCTGTTTCGTGATGGCAAGTCCGAGTCCCGTTCCCTGAATACTGTTCACCCGGCTGTCGGTCTGGCGTGAGAAGGGTTGATACAGCGTCGCCATATATTCCGGTGACATCCCGATACCGGTGTCGGACACGACGAAGGTCAGCCGCACGCAACCGGGCTTTTGGCTCTCTTCCTCGCGCATATCCACGCTGACGCTGCCGCCCGGCTCCGTATATTTGATGGCGTTAGACAGAATGTTGATATAGATCTGGTTCAGCCGGAGTTGATCGGCGTAGATATACTCGACGTCGATGCGACTGATGCGGAAGTTGAACTCGATGTTCTTTTCCTTGATCATGGGCTGCGACAGGTTCACGAGGTTTTCCACCGTCTCAACGACCGAGAACGTCTGCGGGCAGAAGTTCAGTTTTCCGCTCTCGACCTTGGAGATATCGAGAATATCGTTGATCAGGGTAAGCAGATGATTGCTTGCCATCGTGATCTTCCGCAGGTTTTCCTGTACCGCTTTCGTGTCGCCGAGGTTCTTTTCGGTGATCGTCGTAAGACCGATGATCGCGTTCATCGGCGTTCGGATATCGTGGGACATCGTCGAGAGAAAATCGGTTTTTGCCTTATTCGCAGCCGCTGCTTCCTTGGCGGTCAACTGGAGTTTCTTGTTGAAATACAGCATGACCGTCAGGTCGAATACGAACAGGAGCAAAAGACCGACCGAAACGAACCAGATTAAGAGCCAGTTCTCGGTGTTTACGCTCAGATCCTTCATCGGCATCAGGGAGAGAAGCGTCCAGCCCTCGGTCGCGGCGATCGGAGTAAAGGCGAGAATACATTCCTCGCCGCGGGAGTTTTTCATCGTGGCGGAACCGGTCGACGACGTGATTTCCGCAAAGAGTTCTTGCGAGGCGGTATCCACCGCGTTGTAAGACTTGTAAAATTCAAAAAGATTAGAGTTCTTATAGGAATGTCCCTTGATGATGTAGTCGCCGTCCGCGTCGATCATGGACAGTTCGGCGTTCGCGAACTCTTCTTTCGGAAAGATCCATTTCTCTTCCAGTTCCGCGATCGGCAGTATGCGCAGCAGAATGGCGTCCCTCGGATTTCCGGTCGCCGTGTCGTGAAGCGTGATCGAATTGCAGAAGGCGATGGACTGTTCCCCGTTGACCGGGTTCGTATACGCACGGGTTACGTTGATCGAATTCCCGATTTGGTCGATCCAACTCACGTCGTTCAAAAAGTCCATCGACGCGTAAGAAACGGAGAAGTTGTCGGGCGCGTCCTGCCTTGCCTTCGTCGACAGACCGGACAGTGTGTCCAGATATACGATATGAACCGAGGCGTTTGGCAGCACGTGCGAAATCCGAATGAAGGAGACCGCCTCTTCAATGGTCATATCCTCGCTGTTGATGTAGCGCGCCCACACGTCACAGATGCGCTGCTCGCCTTCGAGATAGTTCTCGGTAACGTGCTTCATCGTGATCGTGGTGTTCTCGAAATGCTCGATCTGCCTCTTCGAGTTTTTCCCGCTCTCGTAGTCGGAATACAGCACCACGAATGTCAGCATGGCGATCATGATGATCACGTTGACGATAACAACCCAAATTCTTTTCATCGTGCTTTCCGCTTCCTTGTCGTTTCGTTCACGCGCAAACGGGCGCGTTATCTTGAGAAAAATATCCTGTGAAAAAGCCCTCTTCTTTAGAAAATAAGTAAATCTATGATTAGTATAGCACAAAAAAACACAAATTGGAAGAGTTTTTCGTCACAATGTAACGAAACCATATTATTCTTGCAGAAATGCACGAAAAAAAGCAAAAAAAGAAAGCCCGACAGGTTCGCCGAACTCTCTCTTTTTGGTCAACGCGAGCGTTGTCGTTTTCTTTTTCAGGAACACTTTTCCCTGACGGGGATCATGATCTCACCGTAATCGTCGCCGTCCTTGCCGGAATAGACGTGGATCACGTCCGCGTTCCCCGGGAGCGGTTCATACCCGGTTTGCGGGAACCATTCGCTTTGGATCTTTTTGATCGTCTTCTCTCGCGCGTCGTCGCGCGAAGTCCCGCGACAGCCGAATACCGCCCACAGCACTTCGGGGTACTGAACGGCGTCGAAATCGGCGACGTCTCCGGCGTCTTCCCGCTCTACGCGAATGATCGCATATCCGGGATACTCTTTCCGAAGTGAACTTTCAAGGCAAAACAGGTCGAAATCCGATATTCTCCCCTCTTTTAAGATCCGAATGCTTTTGCTCTCGCAATCGATTCCGACCTTTGCCGTAAACGCTTTTTGTTTTTGCAGTCTGTAATCCATAATATATCCCCCTTTCACGAACAGTTCGAGTTGGAGCGGCGCAAACGACTTGACGGCACGTCCCTGCCGTCTGACTGCGGTCGGCGTCACCCCGTGAAAACGGGTAAACGCCCTGGTAAAACTGTCGGCGCTTTCGTACCCGTATTTCAGGGCGATATCGATCACCTTTTCGTCCGACGCGAGCAGGTCGTTCCCCGCGCACGAAAGTCTGCGGTTCCGGACGTACTCTCCCACCGTAAACCCGCAGAGCAGCGCAAAGGTCTTCTGAAAATACGCCGTCGACGAATACGCTCGCGCGGCGATCTCTTCAATCTTCAACTCCCCCGTCAAGTTTGCTTCGATATAATCGATCGCCGCCTTGATCTCTTCCAATCGGTTCAACATGCACTCTCTCCTTTCGTAACACCAGTATAGCACGCTTTTTCTCTCTTTGCTCGACTTATTGCGTTCGGTTTTGTTCGAAAAACCAGTTCCGGGACGGATTTGAAACGCTGCCGCG
>CAMZBE010000033.1 GCA_947304475.1 uncultured Clostridia bacterium | reverse complement strand
ATAAAACCGAATTATCGATCGAATATACGAAGGCTGCTTCCCCGTCGGACGCGGGAGTATCGTTCGTCCGGTCCGCCCGATAATGTACGACGAGCCAGACTGTAAAGGAGAGCAAAAGGCAGATAATCAACGCGACCACCTGCGTTAAAACGCGGAAACTGCTCTTTTCTTCGGTCTGTTCGATCTGTTCCCTTTTATCGTTATCGTTGCGGTTCAACCGTTTTTCCTTATCAGACATCTTGCTCGATCTCCTCGTTCTCGTCTTCGGTCTGTTCGTCCAACTGATTCAGCATGGTCTTGTAGAGGAAGGTTTTCAGCGACGAAAGCGTCAGGTTTCGTGTGATCTTGCGACGGAAGGCGACCGAGATGATCCCGGTCTCCTCGGATACCACGATAATCACGGCGTCGCTGTTCTCGCTCATACCGATCGCGGCGCGGTGACGCGTCCCGAGAGAGGGATCAATGTCGCTGCGACGGGAAAGTTGAAGCAGGCAACCGGCGGCGCAGATACGGTGGTCGCGGATCACGACCGCTCCGTCGTGCAGGGGTGATTTATCGAAGAAAATATTGCGGATCAGGTAGGGCGAGATCTTCGCGTCGAGTTCGATGCCCGACTGGATCACGTCCTCAAGCGAGTCGCTCCGCTGAAAGACGATCAGCGCGCCGGTTTTGAGCCGGGAGAGATCGACCGCCGCCTGACAGACCGCGTCGATCGACTCGTCGTGAATGACCTGACCGCCCTGCTTGTCGCCGACGATCCGGTTTTTCAGCCCGCGGAAAGAGTCGGTGCCCATTCTGCCGAGCATTTCACGGATCTCGGGAGTGAAGATTACGACCAGTGCGATGACGCCGGTTGCGAAGACCGCTCCGAGTACCGTCTTCACCGCAAGAAGATCCAGAACCGAACTGACACCGTAGGCGGCAGCCCAGACGGCGATCCCGATCAGATACCCCGATACCCGTCTCTGCCGCAAAAAGTTGAAAACGAAGAACATAATAACGGCAAGATAAACGATATCGAGGATGTCGAAAATACCGATGGAAGAAAGGCGCGAGGGAACGTAGCGGAGAAACTCCTTAAAACGGTCAAAACCCCCCGCGAGCAGAAAAGAAAAAGGCATATACACACTCCTTTTGATCGGATCGCAAACGAAGAAGGTTGAAAAATGCGGCAGATCACGGTTTTTTTATATTTTTAGTATAACATAAAAATTCAAAGAAAACAAGACTTTTCTTCATTTTCCCGCACGTGAAAACCGTTTTTTGTGTTCACGCCCGAATCTTTATCTCAAAATCAACGATATTTGTATTGACATTTCGGAAGAAATCGGTTATAATAGTCTCAAATGAGACAAAATGAAAGGCGCAGATATGAACAGGACAGAGCCCGGAATCTCTTTGTTCCCGGATCCCTGCTTTCTTTTTGCGGGGTTAACCGACGGTGAAACCACCGCCGCTCGTTTGCTTCTTTCGCCTGAGACTCGACGTTATAACGCGGGTGACGCAGTTGTCCGTGCGGGGGATTCGGGAGGACGGTTATGCTTTCTTCTGTCCGGTCGCGTTTCGGTCTACCGAACGGGCGGCGAAAAACCCGTTATGATCAACCAACTTCGTGCGGGAGACTGTTTCGGCGCCGCTTCCCTTTTTACAGACGGTCCCGCCCCTACCGACGTCGTCGCCGAGACCGACTGCCGGATCACCTCCGTCGCCGGGATTGCGCTTTCGCGTCTGTTCACCGCCTATCCTAAAGCGGCGTTGAACTATATTCGCTTCATCTCCGAGAAACTTGTCTTTCTGAACCGTCGTGTCCGCGATTATTCCGCCGCGACGTCGGACGAAAAGACCGCCTGTCTCCTTCTGAACGAAGCCGACGAGAGAGGCTGCGTCAGAATCCGGAACGTGACGGCGCTGATCAAAACCATCAATCTGTCCCGCGCTTCGTTCTATCGCTCTCTCAATTCGTTTCTCACCCGCGGGATCATCGAAAAAGACGGAAATATTATCACGATCAAAAACAGTTTTGAACTGAAAGGAATACTGTCATGAAAAAAGCACTCGTTCTCCTCCTCACCCTGGCGCTCCTCCTTGTCTCGCTCGTATCCTGCGCAAAGAAAAACACGACCGACGACACGACCGTCCGCGTCGGCTATCTTTCGGGTTCGACCGGTCTCGGTCTCTCGAAAATGATCGCGGACAACAAAGACAACGAAAAACTGACTTTCACAAAATACAATTCCCCGGTCGAGATTATGGCGGCGTACGCAAACGGCGATATCGACCTCGCCGCCCTGCCGACCAACGCCTTCCCGAACTACTCGAAAAACCTGTCGGGTTCCCGCGCACTCTCGATGCTCGCCGTCAACACGCTCGGCGTTCTCTACCTGCTCTCTGACGACGGCGCCACTATCCCTGCAAACGACCTGTCCTCCCTGGCGGGAAAAACCATCTACGTCCCCGAACAGGCGCCGAAACTGATCCTACAGCACGTTCTGACCGAAAACCACATCGAAAACGTCACCCTTGATATGCAATATGATCTCGAAACTCTGCCCGGCGCTGCGCAGACCGATCCCGACGTGCACTATATCCTCTTCCCCGAACCGAAAGTTACGGTCCTTCTGAGTCAAAACGGCGCAAAGACCTATTCGATCGCGCTCGACCTGACCGAGGCGTGGGGTGAAATCGGAAACGATCCGCTGGTGCAGGGGTGCATGGTCGTATCCAAAGATTTTGCGGCGCAGCACTCCGGACTGATCTCCTCTTTCCTTTCCGAATACAAGGCGTCGATCAACTGGATGAAGGAACCCGCAAACCTTGACTCTGCCGCGCAGTACGCCGTTGACGCCGGAATCTTCCCGAAACTCCCGGTCGCAAAACAGGCGATTCCTCGCTGCAACCTGACTTTTATGACGGCTGAGGAAATGGCGACGACCGTCAATGCCTTCTTTGCTGCGCTCGGGATCGCGGAACAACCGATCTCGTCTTTCTATGGAATTTCGGATGACGTTATGCAGTAAAAGTCCCTTGATCCGGTTCGGATTACCAATCCTTTCTCTTTGTTTCTGGATCGGTCTTTGGGCGTTTGCGGCGTGGCGAGTAGGAGTACCCTTCATTCTCCCGACGCCTGCGTCTGTATTCCGGGATCTCATCTCGTTGTTCGGGACGGGCGACCTTTACCGAGCGCTTCTCAAATCGCTTTTGTCTCTCTCCCTCGGATTTGCGGCAGGTGTTCTGCTCGGCGTGTTTTTCGCGATTCCGTCGGCGTCGTCAAAACTCTTTCAATCCGTGATTTCGCCAATCATGACGATCGTTCGGGCAACGCCTGTGGCGTCGTTTATCATCATCGCTTGGGTTTTTCTTAACAATCGAATTCTGCCCGGCTTTATCTGTCTTCTTATGGTCGCCCCGATTGTTTGGAGCAGTCTCACCGAAGGAATCCGCGCCCTTGATCCGGCGTTGTACGAGGTTGCGAAGGTTTACCGTTTCGGATTTTGGAAGACGCTTCGTTTATATCTGATTCCGTCATTGTCCCCATACCTTTCCTCGGCTCTTTCCACCTCTCTCGGACTCGGTTGGAAGGCCGTGATTGCGACCGAGATTCTCGTCCGCACGCCCGCCTCACTCGGATATATGATCTGGGACGCGAAAGCGTGGAACGTCGACACTTCTAAACTCTTTGCCTGGACTCTTGTCGTCATTCTCGTCAGCATCTTGCTTGACGGCGTTATCTGCCTTTTGATCGGGAAACGGGCAAAGAGAACGGAAAGGAGGTCGTCTCTTGCCTGAAATCATCTTCTCCTCGCTTTGCTTCTGTTATCCGAACAAACCTGTTTTCAATGATTTTTCCTATACTTTTTCCTCACCCGGAATCTACCTGATTACCGGGCCGAGCGGATGCGGCAAAACGACGCTGCTTCGCTTGATTGCGGGACTTGAAAAGCCGACAGGCGGGACGGTCGCCGTCTCTGATCCCTGTGCATTCGCTTTTCAAGAATACCGCCTGTTTCCGCACATGACGGTCCTTCGGAACGTAACCTGCGTTCGCCGTCCAAAGACCAAAGAGGAAGCATCAGAGAACGATCGTTTGGCGATGGAACTGCTTTCTTCCCTCGGTCTTTCCGGGAAGGAATATGAAAGCGCCCCCGACGCGCTCTCGGGCGGAATGAAACAGCGTGTTTCGCTTGCCCGTGCGCTCTTCTCACCCCACCCGATCAAGTTGCTTGACGAAGTGACCAAAGAACTCGACCAACACTCTATCGCTTTGGCGCTCCATCTGATTGCACGGTATTCGGAGAATTCTCTGATCCTCTTTTCCACGCATCACCCCGAGGACTGCGATCATATTCCGACCACGCTTCTCGAACTTCCCTCCCCGCACTGAAAAGGCGACGCCCCGATCCGGAGCGTCGCCTTTCGTTTTGTTCAGTTCTTTGCATGTTCGTTTGCTTCACTTTCCGACGGAGAAAGCGTGAATACGAACTCGCAGTTCTTGCCGGGATCGCTTCTGACCGAGATGGTCTCTCCCTGCGCTTCAAGGATTGTCTTCACGATATAAAGACCGAGACCGACGCCGTTTTTATCCAGTCCGCGGCTCTTGTCAGATTTGTAGAAGCGGTCGAAAACGTACGGCAAATCCGCTTCTGGGATCCCGTCGCCTTCGTTGAAGACGGCGACCATGACCTTCCCCGACTCGCCGTATCCGACCGAAAGGCGGATAAGACCGCCTTCGCGCGCGAACTTGATCGCGTTGTCTACGAGATTGTACAGAGCCTGATAGATCGCGTCCTTATCTGCCGTTACCTTCATACTGTCTTTTTCGGCGTCAAACTCCACGTCCAAACGTTTCTGATTGATCTTCTGTTCAAAGGAAATCAGGATCAAGCGAGCGGTCTCGCAGACGTCGAAGGGTACCGCCTCGAACTTTCTCTCCCCCGATTCGAGTTTGGAGAGGTCGAGGATTTCGGATACCAGCCGCGAAAGACGGTGTACTTCCCCCGAGATGATATTCAGATAATACCCGTGTTTTTCGGGCGGGATCGCACCGGAATTGATCCCGTCAATGAAGCCGGAAATCGTTGTCATGGGCGTTCGTAGATCGTGTGAAACGTTTGCAAGGAACATATTCCGCATCTTTTCGGTATGTTCAAGTGATTCCGCCATGTGATTGAACGCCTTTCCGAGTTGTGCAATCTCGTCGCTGCCGGTGACCGGGACGCGCATCTTGAAGTCGCCTTTCCCGAATCGTTTAACTGCGGCGGTCATTCCGCGAAGCGGATCGACGACACGATCGGTGATGAAATAAACCGCGATGATTGCCGCAAGAAGTACCCAGAGCGACGAAGTCACGATCGTCTCGGTCATGGATTTGATCAGCGTCAATTCCTTTTCTGCAGAGGAAAGAATGAACGCGGCGCCCTCAAACGTACCGTCCTCTGCCAGAAACGGACGCGCGAAGATCAGATACTGCCCTTCAATCGCCCCGCCGACGTTACTTCGGGCGATGTATTCCCCGTTCTCGACAAGGGACGAAAGAACGCTTTGCGCCACGTTCTCGCCGGTCAGAACGTCGTCGTCGCCGCACAAGAGCAGAACGTATCCGACGCTATCGGTCAGAACGACTGTCTGCGTATCGTCGCGTTCGAGGATCGTACCGATCATATCGGAGATGCCGCGCTCATTCCGCAGAATGAAATCCGAAAATGAAAGAGAACCGTCCGAGTTTCCGTAAGTCAGCGATACGAGACTGACGGTCGTCGTACAACTCCAGTTCATTTCTTTGCTTTTCAGTTCGATCGCATAGTTCCGGACCACGGAACTGATGATCCAGGCCAAAATCAGGATACAGGCAAGGATCAGAATGCAGATCGCGGTCAGGTATTTCGCAAATACGCTTTTGAACATACTTCGTCCCTCCGTTTCCATTATACAGCGGTTATCCCGAAAAGTAAATAATTTGTTTTGCCGATTGACGAAAAAGACATTCTATGATAAAATATCATAGAGATATTATGACGCCAAAGGAGCCATACGTAAAATGATCAATCGAAACGTCGTTACACGGTTTGCCCCCAGCCCGACCGGCTATATGCATATCGGAAATCTACGGACGGCGCTGTATTCCTACCTGATTGCGAAGCACAGCGACGGGACCTTTATCCTTCGGATCGAAGACACCGACCGCGAGCGGTTGGTCGAAGGAGCGACCGACGTCATCATCGACACGCTGAAGGTCACGGGACTCCGCTACGACGAAGGGCCGGGCGTCGGAGGCGCAAACGGTCCATATATCCAGTCCGAGCGTAAGGAGATTTATCTCCGTTACGCAAAAGAACTGGTCGAACGCGGCACGGCGTACTATTGCTTCTGTTCCAAAGAACGGCTCGAAAGCCTGCACAAAGAGGACGGCATCGGCGGCGGATACGACCGTCACTGCCGCGATCTGCCGAAAGAAGAGGTTGAAGCAAACCTGAAGGCGGGGATCCCCTACGTCATCCGTCAGAAGATCCCGCTCGAAGGGACCACGACCTACGAGGACGCGGTGTTCGGCACCATCAGCACCGAAAACAAGGAACTGCAGGATCAGATCCTGATGAAAGCCGACGGATATCCCACCTACAACTTCTGTCACGTCGTGGACGACCATCTTATGGGCGTCACGCACATCGTGCGCGGGAGCGAGTATCTTCCGTCCACGCCGAAATACGCCCTGCTCTACGACGCTTTCGGTTGGCAGAGACCGGTCTTCGTCCATCTGCCGCTGCTCATGGGGAGAGGTGAAGACGGTACCGTCTCCAAACTCTCGAAACGCCACGGAGCGGTCAGTTTCGCGGATCTGACAGCCGACGGTTATCTGCCCGAGGCGATCGTCAACTACATCGCCCTGCTTGGCTGGTGCCCGAAGAACACCGAAAACGAGTTTTTTACGCTCGACGAACTGACCGAAGCTTTTTCACTTGACGGGATTAACAAATCCCCCTCGGTCTTCGACTACGAAAAACTGCTCTGGTTCAACGGCGAATATATCCGCAAACTCACTCCCGAAGAGTTCAGGAAACGGGCGCTTCCCTTTATCTCGGTTTCGCTTGCGTCGGACAAACTTGACCGCATCTTACCCCTCGTGCAACCTCGGATCGGAAAACTGTCCGAAATCGACGGGAAAATCGCGTTCTTCTCTGCTCTGCCCGTTTACGACGCCGCAGAACTCTTCCACAATAAAAAGAACAAAGTTACCCCGGAAGTTGCAAGCGGAATGCTGCCCGGGATCGTTTCAGCGCTTAAAAAAGTCTCCGAATGGAACAACGACACACTCTTCGCCGCTCTGACGGCTTTTGCCGAAGAAAGCGCGATCAAATCCGGCGCCGTTCTGTTCGTTGCCCGCGCCGCCGTTTCCGGACTCACGGTCACGCCGGGGGGAGCAACCGAGATCATGGAGATCCTCGGTAAGAACGAAACGCTCGAAAGATTACGGATTGCAACAGAACGTCTCGGATAACGGGAGGAGAATATGAAGAAAGATCTTGCCGCGCAGATCGCATCCGTGATGCCGGAACTCTCCAAGGGAAAGAAAAGGATCGCACAGACGATTCTTTCTGACTACGACAAAGTCGCCTATATGACGGCGGCAAAGTTGAGTGAGATGGTGGGCGTTTCCGAGTCCACCGTCGTCCGTTTTGCGATTGACCTGGGCTTCGACGGTTATCCCGAGTTTCAGCACGCGGTGCAGGAACTCGTCAGGGCGAAACTGACGCCGAATCAGCGGATCAAGATCGCGGAGGAACGCCTCGGCAAAGCGAACCCGATCGAAAACGTGATGATGTCCGACGCGGAATGCACTCGATCAATCGCGACGCCTTTTCCGCAGCGGTCGACGCAATCATTTCCGCCGATAACGTCTACATTTTCGGCGTACGCTCTTCGGCGTTTCTCGCCGGGTTCTTTAACTTCAACCTCGGAATGATCCGGGACAACGTACGTTTGGTTCAGCCTACCAGTTCGAGCGAAGTTTTCGAGCAAATTCTCGGGATCGGACAGCGCGACGTCCTGATCGCGATCAGTTTCCCCCGCTATTCGGGCAAGATCGTCAACGCGCTTAAGTACGCACGCTCACGAGAAGCCACCGTCATCGCCCTCACTGACAGCGTACAGTCCCCGCTTGCCGAGCACGCGAACCACTTGCTGACTGCCCAGAGCGATATGGCGTCGTTCGTCGACTCTCTGGTCGCTCCCTTGAGTATTATCGACGCCCTGCTCGTCGCGGTTACGCAGCGCAGGGGCGAAGAGGTCCGCGAACGCTTTGACCGCCTGGAACGCGTCTGGGACGAATACGACGTCTATGCGAAGAACTGACGCGCCTCGCATTGCCGTGATCGGCGGCGGTGCCGCCGGGCTTCTCGCGGCGGGAACGGCGGCAAGAAACGGCGCCGTCGTAACCGTGATCGAACAGAACGACCGGCCGGGAAAAAAGATTCTCATTTCCGGGAAAGGAAGATGCAACGTCACAAACGACTGCACGCCGTCCGATTTCATCCCCAACGTCACCAAGAACGGCCGTTTTCTCTATTCTGCGATCAACCGCTTCTCCCCGCAGGATATGAAAGATCTTCTCGTCTCGCTCGGCGTTGAACTCAAAACCGAGCGCGGCAGACGTGTTTTCCCTTCGTCCGACAAAAGCACGGATATTCTTTCGGCGTTGCTCCGCTACACCTCCGACTGCACTTTTCTGCGCCGAAAAGCGAAAGCGATCTTGATCGAAAACGGCAGAGCCGTTGGCGTTGTGACCAACGAAGGAACCTTCCCCTTCGACGCCGTGATCCTCGCGACCGGGGGCGCGTCTTACCCGCTGACAGGCTCGGACGGCTCCGGGTATGCGATCGCACGTGCCGCGGGGCATCACGTAACCCCCCTGATCCCTTCCCTCGTCCCGCTCGTTTCTCCTTCCCCGCTTTGTTCCGAAATGCAGGGACTTTCCCTCAAGAACGTTGCTTTAACTGTTTACGATGGGGACAGCGAACTCTATCACGACTTCGGCGAAATGCTCTTCACGCATTTCGGGCTGAGTGGACCGATGATCCTGTCGGCGTCGGCGCACCTGCGTAACTGCACTTTTGAAAACCTGCGCGCCGTAATCGACCTGAAACCCGCACTCGACGAACAGACGCTTGAAAAAAGGATCCTATCCGACTTTACCAAGTATATCAATCGGGACGCGCAGAACGCGCTCCGGGATCTGTTGCCCCAGACCATGATCCTTCCATTCCTCTCTTTATCCGGAATTGATCCTCGGAAGAAGATCAACGTGCTGACGCGCGCAGAACGGAACAGGATTCTCTTTACGCTGAAAC
>CAMZBE010000032.1 GCA_947304475.1 uncultured Clostridia bacterium | reverse complement strand
GCCGAACTTCCGGGCGTGATCGAACCCCGACTTGCCGTAGAAGCCGATATTGCCTTCAAACAGGACCGCGCCGAAACCCATTTCGCGCGCCCGCTCGAGCGAATAGTCAAGCTGGCGTTTGCCGTACCCCCGGCGTTTTAAGGTCGGGGTGATGCAGATCGGTCCCATGGTCAAAACGTCTACCGTTCTGCCGTCGTCGGCGTCGATCACGGTTTTCATAAACATATTCTGTCCGATGATCTCACCGTCCTTTTCCATCACGAAATCGAGTTCGGGAATGAACGCCGGATCCGAGCGCAGTTCGTGGATCACGAAATGCTCGAGGCACCCGGGGCGGTAGACGTTCCAGAACGCCTCGCGGATCAGGTACTCGACCGTGCGGTAGTCTTCCGGACGTTCCAAACGAAACGTGCAGTCGTTTTTCATACCGTCCCCCTTTCAGCGGAATTCCGAGCGATGGCGGAGGAACACTCTGACGAGTTGCGGATCGAACTGCGTGCCCGCGCCGTCCTCGATGATCCCGACCGACTCCTCGAACGAAAACGGTTCTTTGTAACAGCGTTCGGAGATCAGCGCGTCGAACACGTCGGCGATCGCCATGATCCGCGCCGCGAGCGGGATCTCTTCTCCCGAAAGTCCTTTCGGGTATCCCGTTCCGTCCCACCGTTCGTGGTGGTAGGTCGCGATATCCGCGGCAAAGGACAGGTAATCTTCGTCGGTCACGCCCTCGAGCACCTCGCGGATCACGTCTCCGCCGACCGCGGCGTGCTTCTTCATTTCCTCGAATTCTTCGGACGTCAGGCGCCCCGGCTTACGCAGGATCTTGTCGGAGACCACGATCTTTCCGATGTCGTGCATCGGCGCGAGCGTCGTCATCTTGGAAACGAAGGTTTCGTTCAGTTGGTCGAGGTAGACGCCGTCCTTGATCGCGTCGCGCGTCAGCGTTTCGACGAACGCCCCGGTGCGCAAAACGTGTTCGCCGGTCTCGACGTCGCGGTTCTCGATCAGACTGGCAAGTCCCGTGATGATGTGGCTCTGCATTCGCGAGAGCGCCGCTTGGTTGGCGACCAGTTCCGCCTGAATGTCCTGCTGGACCAGGTCGTTATAATAAATGTAACACAAACTCGCCCCGATCGCGATCGCGATGTAGGTGATGTTGAGTTTGAAGACCGTCATGGGAATGATCCCGGCGATCAAAATCAGAAGGATCATCGTGATCGTCCGGGTGTCGCGGTTGCGGAACCGCCGCCCGACGCGCACCATGCTGACGATCAGATACACTAGACTGACGAAGTAGAACGCCTCGTAGATCAAAAACAGCCGTCCGCGCGAATACCCGTCCTCTCCGAACGAGAAGACCAAGCCGAAGGGCGCGGCGATCGTTTCGACCGCGAAGTTGATCGCGATGAACCAGATCGCGATCTTCTTCTGCCCCGGCAGTCCGAGCGCCCCGCTGAACAGAACGCCGAGCAGGGGAGCGACCGAGAACTGCAATACCGTCAGAATGGTCAGGGGGATCGTAAACTTCGGATCATACGCGCCGCAATGCACGGCGAACTCCGCGGCGGAGCAGAGCATGACCGCCGAGAAGGTAAGCAGATACCAAGTTTTTTGCTCCCGCGTGAACCCGGAATAATGCAGAACGTGCAAGGTCATTGCGATCATCATCAGTTCGGTCAGTATGATCGCGCTCATATAGAAGGTCATAGGGTGGTTCTCCTCAAAAAGAATTGACTATTCCTTGTAGCGAAGCGACGTATCCGCGAACGCGGGATCACAGGCGGTCTTTGACGATCAAAGGTACTTTTTCAGCACGTCGCTTTTATCCGTGCCGGTTTGCGTTTCGTAAAGGATCGGCATCATGGGCAGGCGGCGTCCTTTGATCGTGACGGTCGAGAGGATCGCGATGTGGAACTTTTCGCCTTCGATCCCGATTTCAACGGTTTTTCCGTTCTTGAGGCGGAATTGATGGAATTCTATCGCTTCGTTGTACGCAAGGGAGCGGAAGCGGTCAAATCCCTCGTGTTCGGCTGAAAACTGTGCAAGGTACGACTCCTCTGCTTTTTGTCTCCGTTTGTTCGGCAGACGGACCGTCAGGAGCAGGAACCCGACGTAGAGCGGAATCCCGCAGCCGAGCGCCGTGCCGACGAGAACCCCGGACCTTGTTACGCCGTTCAGGTACAGGATCAGAGGAACGAGGAAGAACGAGACCGCGGGCGCAAGCGCGTGAACGATCCCCCAAACCGGGTTTCTGAACATCACGAAAAAGGCGTACACGACGATCGCAAGCCCGGATAGTATGACGCCGATCTCGAGCGCGGCGTCAAGGGAGACGAACGAGAAGACGGCGCAGGCGCCCAAAGTGACGATCATACCGAGAAAGATCAGAACGATCGAGACCGCGAGCCGGGTTTTTCCGGGGAGAAACGTCCACACGGTTTCGACGTCGTCCGGTACGCGGAACTCCTCCCGCATCACCCGGTCCCGTTCCTCCGCGTCCCGGAACGACTGTTTCAATTCCTTGCGGTTTTCTTTGTCCAGAAGGTCGAAGAGCGCACCGTTCATCACAATGACCGGAACGGTAAACATCACGGCGATCGTTATGCAGATCGAACGAAGCGCGTCGTTATCCCGCCCGAAGACGATGGGAATAACGAGAGCGAGAACGATCACGACCGCAACGTAGAGAGCGATCAAAAGGATCCGGAGTATCGTTTTCTTCCGTTCTTTCATAGAAGACCTCGTTTTTTGTGAATTGACGCTGCGCGTCATGAATTCTCGCCGTCTGCGACGGCTCCGTGAATTGAATTGCGCCTTCATGCCCCGCAGGGCAATTCATGCGCCGAAGGGCGGCGCAATTCATTGGAGATTTACAGGCACTGCCTGAAAATCTCCTCGATATCCTCCGTCGTCAGCGGAACGAACGCGTTCTTCAGATACCCGTTCCGGTTCGCGTGCGCCGCCATTTCGGCGAAGTGTTCGGTTCCGATACCAAGTTCCGAGAGCGTCATCGGGATCTTCGCCTCCCGGAAGAAGTTTTCAAAGGCGTCGATCCCGGCTTCCGCGAGCGTTTGGTCGTCGCCGGAAAGCCCCCAGACGTTCTTTGCGAAGCGCACGAAGCGCCAGGCGCAGGACGGATCCTTTTTCAGAATGAAGCGCATCCAGCGGGGGGTGAGGATCGCGAGCCCGACGCCGTGGGTGATATCGTAGAACGCCGAAAGTTCGTGTTCCATCGAGTGGCAGGGCCAGCCCGTCCCCTGCTTCCCGTATTCGGGAATACCCGAGCAGGCGACCGACGCGATCGCCATCAGGTTGGCGCGCGCTTCGTAGTTGTCGGGCTCTTTCAGGGCGACCGGCAGATACTTGATCGCGGTTTTGAGGATCCCTTCGGCGATACAGTCGGACAGCGAACTGTCGGGCGTACGCGAGAAGTACCCCTCGAAGACGTGCGACATGATATCCGCCGTGCCCGCCGCGGTCTGGTATGCCGAGACCGAGTAGGTATAGGTCGGATCGCAGATCGAGACGGCGGGATAGGTGTAGACGTTGCCGAGTTTTTGGTTGATCTCGAGGTTGGAGATCACCCCGCCGGCATCGAATTCCGAGCCGGTCGCCGCCAGCGTCAGGATATCCACCAGCGGCAGGGCTTTGAGTAGACCGTGGCGGCTCGCAACCATCTCCCACAGATCCCCGTCGTAGTAGACGCCCGCCGCGATCGCCTTGCAGCAGTCGATCGTGCTGCCGCCGCCGACCGCGAGGATCACGTCGATCTTATTCTCTTTGCAGAGTTCTACCCCCCGGCGCACCGAACCGATCCGCGGGTTGGGTTCGATCCCCGAAAGTTCCGTGACGGTAAAACCGCCGGCTGAGAGGATCCCCATGACCGCGTCGTACAGCCCGGTTTTCTTGATCGAGCCGCCGCCGTAGGCGAGCAGCACGTTTTTCCCGAAGCCGCGCAGCGCGCCGTCGAGTTTTTCGATCTGTCCTTCACCGAAGAAGAGTTTGGTCGGTATCGCGTGGGTGAAGTTTTTCATGGGGGGCGGCTCCTTTCTTTCTTGTCACGAAGCGACATCTCGCCTTACCGTGCCTCCGGCACGCCTGCATATCGCGTCCCGAAGGGACGTTATAGAGCGTTTTTCAGTCTTTCCTCCACGTTCGCGCCGTCGATGTCAAGACCTGTCGCCTTGATCTGCTCGACCGCCTTGATGCCGTAAAAGTTCTGCGCCAGCGCGCGGACGTAGCCGAAGCCGTACGCCTCGGGGACGTATTCGCCGCCCGCCGTCGTGATGTAGGTCAGTTTTTTCGCGCGGCACAACCCTTTCGGGATGCCGTCGGGGGTGTAGCGGAAGGTGATCCCGAGGACCGTTACCTGTTCAAGGTACTGTTTCAGGGCGGCGGGGAAGGAGAAGTCCCAGAAGGGCGCGGCGATCACGATCCCGTCGGCTTCGGCGAACTGTCGCGCCAGATTGAACAGGGGATCGTCGAATTTCCCTTCGGAGAGCAGTTTGTTGCGCTTGACAAGGAACGCTTCGTCGACTTTTGGGAAGTCGAGATCGGTCAGCCGGATCTCGGTCACGGGACCGGCGTCCGCGAGGATCCGCTCCGCCAGCAAGCGCGTTCTCGAGTCCTTTCTTACGCAGGCGTTGATGAAAAGCAGCATCGTCCGGCACCTCTTTCTTGTCGATTTTTCAAGGGACGTCCGTTTATTTTCTCTTTTCCGGCACGATCTCGTTCGCTTTGTGGTAGCGCGCCTTTTCCTCGTACATCATGTTGTCGGATTCTTTTAAGAGCGTGTCGATCGACTTCGCGCCGTCGAGCGAGTAACTGTACCCGATCGAACAACTGTACTTGGTTTCGGCGACGTTCTTTTCGATCCGCTCGACCAGTTGCGAAACCTCCAGGTGCGTGACGCGGCGGCAGACGATCACGAATTCGTCGCCCCCGACGCGGTAGAGCGATTGCTTACGCCCGAGCGCGCGCGTGAAACAGACGGCAAGGACGGTCAGCGCCTCGTCCCCGGCGGCGTGTCCCTGCGAGTCGTTGATGACCTTCAGTCCGTTCATATCCAGGGACACCAGCGCCGTGATCTCTTCGGGCTCGTCCGCGACGTCGGCGTAGTACGCCTGCCGGTTGAGCGCCCCGGTCAAGGCGTCCTTCTTGGTCAGTTGCAGGATTGAGAAGACGTAGTAGACGAACAGGGCGATAGAGACGGTCGCGCAGAAGAATTGAGAGAATTCGCGCCCGATCACGAAGGGAAGGATCAGGTCGGAGAGAAACGTGAAGCAGAAGAACAGGATCGGAATGATCTCTGCCGCCGTCTTATTGCTGCGCGCGTAGAGGATATAAATGAGGAACACGCAGTAGAACCCCGCCATCACGTAGGGGAAGTACCCGAGCGGACCGCGCACGAGTTCGTGACTTCCGTCAAGGGAGAACACGACGCCGTTGAAGATCGAAACGATATTCACGGCAGCCATCGCCATCGCGGGAATGAAGATGAACCAGCGGAAGCGTTTCACCAGCGTAAAAATGACCATCGCGAGCAGAAACGGCGTGGAACTGTAGCGGATCGCCATCAGAACCAGCCGCACCTTCTGGTGCGTCCCAGAATCCGCCAGCCGGAACTCGGCAAAGACCGCGACCGACAGCAAAAAGACCGCGAGGATCATCACGAGCATTCGCCGGATGGTTCGTTTGTCCAAGAAAACCGTCATTTTGAGCGAGATCGCAAATGCGAACAACACGAGGATCAGCGTCCAGTTCTGAATGATGTACTCTTTGATCATGTGGTTTTTTCTCCTTTTTTATCCATCTTGTCTTGAAGCGACGAATCGTGCCACATTCACGCGGTACGTTTTGCTCCGCAAACGAGAGGGAAGGGGTTACTTCTTTTTCAGTATATCCAGCGTATGGTTCGACGCGCCGACAAGGTCCTGCCGCTCGCAGGTCGCAAAGTGGAAATCCAGCCACTTTCGGAAGGTTTCGTCGTCCATTCCGTCGATCAACTCCCGGTGATACTGCGTCGCGCCGTCGGTGGCGACCAGTTTCAGCCGCTTCACCGGGATCTTTGCGTCCAGCGCGGCGATATCCTCGGTGCGCACCAACTCAAACACCTCTTTGGGTTCGCTTTTACAGTGCCAGTCGGGTGTCAGCATCGCTTGATCCATCACTTCGCGCAGATTGTTCAGCCCGAATACGTACTGGATCACGGTCGCTTCGTTCATGCAGTAGGCGACCAGGATCCGCCCGCCGGGTTTGGTCACCCGCACCGCCTCGCGCAGGGCTTGCAGTTTGTCGGCTTCGGTATAGAGATGATACATCGGACCGAGCAGCATGGTCAGGTCAAACGCCCCGTCGGCAAGGAACGACAGGTCGAGCGCGTTCCCCAAAACCGGGGTGATCCGCTCGGATCCGTCGAGTTTTGATTTCAGGATATCGAGGTTGTGTGCGACGAGTTCCACCGCCGTCACCCGATACCCCTCTTTTGCCAAGGTCACGCTGTAGCGTCCGGTCCCTGCACCCACCTCGAGGATCGCGGGATCGTCGATGCCCGAAACGCACTCCCGGATATATTTCATCGTGGTCAGATATTCGACCGATCCGTGTTTTGACGTCAGCCGCCCGTCCTCGTCTCTTGCGTTGTAGAATTCTTCAATGTAGTTCATAGGGTTCTCCTCTCCATTAGCCCCAGCGGGCATATCGCGCCCCGAAGGGGTATTTATCAACGAGCCGACGTTTAGCGAGGTAAACCTGCCTCTACGGCATCGATGATCGTCTTCCAATAATCACTCATTTCTTCCGACAGTTCCATATAGTATTCGCCTTTTTCCTCGGGTTTACTTCGTTCTCCCATAGAGAGAACGAAGTAATACAGTTTGCCGCCGTACCGGTAGATAGATACGTTTCTTTGATCGTCTCCGAACACCGCCTTTACGTTAAACTCACTGTTAAGTATCTTTTCCCATTCTTCGGGCTGTTCGTCGCTATCGATTTTCAAACAATCACATTTCAGCGGATCCTTTGAGCCGGTAATCTGTTCATACTGTGCGTGCTCTTGAAACAACCGGAGAAACATATCTTTATCAAAAATGACTTCTGACTCTATACATTCTTCCATCCACTTGGCATCTTTTCCGATACGATATTCACACGTAATATCCCCGTCAATTTTGTCCAAAGAATAGTGGTCCTCGAAGACAAGAACTCCTATTCCGCACCCTGCAAGGACAATCAGCAGGAAAAATGATAAAGTGAAAAACGTTAGTCTTTCAAAAATAGCCGCTTTTTTCACAATTTCCCCCAAAAAAACAGTCAGACGTTGCATTCATGACCGCAGGTCATCTTTTTTCACCTTGCTCCGTTCGGCACGACGGACAGGATCTTTCCCGTTCCGACGATCTTCGGTCCCTCGCGGATCGTGAACTCTGCCCCCTCGTTCAGGTTTTCGTAGAGCGCGAGAGAGTAGAGGGTGACGATCTCCGCCCGTCCGGGGGTATCGAATTCGTCGACGTCCGCCGACACAAACTCGATCCCGAGATAGTCTTTGGTTCCCTTGACGACGAGGTGCGGGCGGTAGGCGGCGCCGTTCAGGTCGGGGAAGACAGACCGTTTTTGACTGTCAAACGAACATTCGATCTCGTAGCGGCGGGCGAGTTTTCCTTTCAGGATCACCGTTTCCTTGTCCTCGTCCACTTCGACGTTCAGATAATTCTTGAAATACCAAACGAACTCGTCGGCAAGCCTCTCGATCGCTTCCCGGTCCTCATCGGGGATCCGGTTCCGTTTTTTGTTGTACGCGTATTGAAGTTGAGATTTGATCGTGCGCGAGAGTTCGTCAAGCGCATCCATCAGTTTGTCAGAAACGCCGGGGATCCCGTAAGAGGGGATCTCGGAGCGTTTTTTCCTTTTCGGGCGATAACCCATTTTCCGGTCTTCGATCGCGCAGGTGATATCGTTGTAAGAGAGACGGGCGACTATCGCCGCAAACGAAACGATCACGACGATCACAGCGCCGAGCGCCGCAACGCGTGCGATATCGTAGAAAAACGACAGCGCGAAAAGGGCCGAGAAGAGGATCAACTGAAGATAGGAAAAGAAGAAAAACACGACTTCCCAGATCGAATACCGTCCGAAGTGTTCCGGCTTGAAGTAGATCAGTTTACAAAGCCCGCGCCGCCGTACGAGGCATCGCGTCTCGTAGTCGATCGAACAGACACGGTTTCCGATACACGAAGCGGATATTTGCAGATAGGAAAATACTGCGAGCATTCCGATCAGGATAATGGATTGATCTGCGTTCACAGCGGGTTTCTCCTTTTTGTAATTTGACTGTTAAGCGCCGAAGGGACGTTCTCACGACTGTTTCGACGCGTCCGGTTTATCGCTGCGTATGTTCTCGATGGATTCGGTGGTACCGCTTCCGTCTTCGTCTCTTGCGTTGTAGAATTCTTCAATGTAGTTCATTCGGCTCTCTCATTCCAGATCGCTTCGATCAACTCTTTATCAAACGGACACAAATCCTTCGGGAGTTCGCCTTTGCCGAAGAAGCGAAGTTGTAAGACTTCCTCCTCCTGCCGCTTTAACGTTCCCTCGTAAGATTTACAAACAAAATTGATATCTAATGCGTACACTTCGTCTCCGTTGGGGTAGGTGAAGTGACGCTTTTCACCCGCTTGCATATTGAAGAAATGCAGATCTTTTGCAAGCAAGCCGGTTTCTTCGAGGCACTCGCGTCTGGCGGCTTCTTCCGGCGTTTCACCCAGATCCATACTGCCGGCGGGGACGCACCACGAACCGTCGTCCGCCCGCTGCTCCAATAACACTCTGTCCTGTTCGTCAAAGAGGAATACGCCGCAACCCACCATTTGCAACGGTCTGTGACCGACGCCCTCAATCTTTCGGAGATCCGATATATATCCCATTTTTTGCCTGCCTTTTTGATGAATTGACGCTACGCGTTGTGAATTCTCGCCGTCTGCGACGGCTCCGTGAATTGAACGGCTTTGCCGTTCGTGAATTCTCGCTTCGCTCCATGAATTGAATTGCGCCTTCATGCCCCGCAGGGCAATTCGTGCGCCGAAGGGCGGCGCAATTCATTGTCGAAACAGTCGGCAGACTGTTTCGACGTGTGCCGTGCGCGGGAACAGGTCGACGGGGGTGATCTCCGAGAAGATGTACCCCCGGCTCGCAAGGAACGCCACGTCCCGCGCCAGCGTTTCGGGGTTGCACGAGATATAGACGATCTTCGGGATCTTCTTTTCCGCCAGGAACGCGAGCAGTTTTTCGTCGCACCCCTTGCGCGGGGGATCGAGGATCACGGCGTCGGGGGACAGCGGCTCGCCGAGGGCGTCCTCCGCTCCGGCAAGCAGTTTTTCGGTGTCGGTCGCGTCGCCCGCGAAAAACGAGGCGTTTTTGATCCCGTTGCGTT
>CAMZBE010000031.1 GCA_947304475.1 uncultured Clostridia bacterium | reverse complement strand
ACGGGGGGATACGCTCCGCTGAATATCGCCTGAAAGAGCGGGGAAAGAAAGACGGGATAGAGCGCCGCCCCGACCGAAGAGCCGAGCGATACGTAGCGGGTGAACGCCACCACGATCACAAAGACGAGAAACAGGACCAGGGCGAGCCAGAGGTTGAGCATCAGCGCGACGACGAAGGAAGAGAGTACGCCCTTCCCGCCCTTGAAACGGTAGAAGATCGGGAACACGTGCCCGAGGATGCAGAAGGCGGCGGCGAGATAGGTGCCGACGACGATCGGATTGGCGCCGATCGAGAGGATAAAAAGAGAGGGATCGTCGGGGGGGAACGAAAAGCCCGCGATCGACCAGAACCCGCAGCAGAGCCCGCCGGAGAGAACCGCCAAAACGCTCTTCAGAACGTCGCCGAGCACGGTCGGGATCGCACCGCGGGCGCCGAAGGTGCGGTACATATTGGTCGCGCCGGCGTTGCCGCTTCCGTAGCGGCGGATATCGTCGCGGAACAGCACCTTCGAGACGATGATCGCGCTGTTCACGCTCCCGAGCAGGTAGGGGATCACCACGCAGCAGAGCAGAATGGCGAGCGGCTTTATACAAAGGAAAAACAGATCGTCGCCGACGCTGCCCGAGGCGAGGATCCGGGAGAGAAACCCTTCCTGAAATAAGTTCATTACGTACCCTTTCCGGCGTTGTGCCGAGGAGTTATATTCCTGTGAAAATTATATACCATTTCACGCGCGGTGTCAAGACTGCGGGCTATAAAAAAGCCCGGAGCGCCGATCGGCGTCTCCGGGTGAAAAAACGGGGCGGAAAGGATCAGAGCATGGAGAGGTAAGCGATCACCTTGTCGGCAAGCAGTTCCGCGCCCCGGTCGTTGGGGTGCAGACCGTCGGGGCAGAAGGCGGCTCTCTGTTCCTCGATCTTGGGCTGGATCCCCGCCGTGGCGAAGAGGTCGAGCACCGGGATTGAGTATTCCGCGCAGACCTCGCGGATCGCGGCGACGTAGTCGCGAAGCGGGTGACAGGGGATCTTGATCTCGTTTACCGTCGCGTCCTCGCTTTTGCGGTGGAGCGGCGTCATGAAGACGATGGGTTTGGTCGGATAGCGGCGGATCAGGCGGAGGCAGAGCGAACGGAGCGCGCCGTAGAAGGTGTACTCCTCGGTCGCGGGATCAGAGGGCGATCCGAGTTTGGCGTTGCCGTGTCCGAAATCGTTGGTACCGCCGAACACGACCACCGCGTCGGCGTCGGGATCCAGTTGATCCACCCGGTCAAGGAAGCACTGATCGTATTTGGGATTGACGCTCGGCGTCTCCTTGCGGGCGATGCGGGTGCCGCCGATACCGAAGTTTTTGGCAACCGCCCCCGTCTTCCGTCCGAAGACGCCGACGAAGCCGTTTTCAGGCTTCGACGCTCCGCATCCCTCCGTGATGCTGTCCCCGAGGAAGCAGATCTTGACGTTTTCGCTGAGTTTCATTTGTATCGAATTCCTTTCTTATTCCCCTTGCGGGGGGAGTTGATGATTACCGTCGGGCGGCGTTTTCGCGCTGATCTTCGAGAGGTACGGGAAGGTGAGCGGCCAGAGCAAGCCCGCCGCGATCACGACGAGAAAATAGCGGATCGCGCTCGGGAAGAGCGCGGAGCCGAACAGAAGCGAGCAGAGCGGCTTCAGCCCCTCTTTCAGTCCGAGCGCGAGCGCCAGTCCGCCGACCAGTTTGACGATCTGCGCGGGGAGAGGCGCCCCGGTCTTATAGTTGACGAAGCGCGGCTCGATCAGGGCGAACAGCAGCATTCCGGATACCGAACCGAGAAGCGACCAGCCGTTCTTCTGCGCCTCGGCGAGGTTGACGGGATCGGTATCGGCGGGGAAGGGGTAAAGCAGGACGAAGAGAAGGTAGGCAAGCGAGATCGCGAGCAGGAAGACTACCCAGCAGACCAGCGCCCGCTGCCCGCGGTCGCGAGAGAAGACCGGGTAGACGAGGAAGATCAGCAAGAGCGCCGTTCCCGCCCCGACGAAGACGTCGGCGGGAGTGTGTACCCCGAGGAACATCCGGGAAAACATCACGAGCACGATCAGGATCGGGAAGAGGATCAGCGCAGCCCGGCGCTTACGGTTCCAGAGCGCGAGTGCGCCGAATGCGCCGACGGCGTTCTGGCTGTGCCCCGAAGGGAAGGAGTATCCCGTCGCTTCCGCCCGCGCGCCCTCCCAGATCGTGAAATCGGGATCGCGCACCCACGGACGGGGGATCCGGCAGATGATCTTTACGGTCTGGTTGACGACGGTGCCGATGAAACTGACCGACAGGACGTAAAAACCCTCGCGTTTATCGACGCACCACAGAAGGAACAGCCCGACGGCGAAGAATACCGCTTCGCCGCCGAGGTAGGTAATGAAAGAGAAGATTGAGGCAAGCCAGGGGGCTGCGTGCCGGAGTGTTTCAAGCGCGTAGAGCCATGACATATCCCGCACCTCCGTCAGTCAAATAATCAAAGAGACGTTCAGGCGTTTTCGGAAAGCGAGGCGTGGATGGCGGCGGCGGCGGTTTTGCCCGCCCCCATCGCGAGGATCACGGTCGCGGCGCCGGTCACGGCGTCTCCGCCGGCGTAGACGCCGGGTTTGGAGGTCAGACCGGTGGTTTCTTCCACGACGATCCCGCCGCGGCGATTGACGTCAAGCCCCGCAGTGGTCGATTTGATCAGAGGGTTGGGGCTGGTGCCGATCGACATCACGACGGCGTCGACGTCAAGCACGAATTCCGATCCCGGCACCTCGACGGGCGAGCGTCTGCCCGACGCGTCGGGTTCGCCGAGTTCCATCCGGATACACTCGATCCCGGTGACGAAACCGTTTTTGGGATCGCGGCGGTCGTTTTCGTTCAGGTAGCCGAGGATCCGCGTCGGATTGGTGAGAAGGCGGAAATCAATCCCCTCCTCCATCGCGTGTTCGACCTCCTCGCGGCGGGCGGGGAGTTCGTCCATGCTCCGGCGGTAGACGATATACACCTTATCGGCGCCGAGACGGAGCGCGGTGCGCGCGGCGTCCATCGCCACGTTCCCGCCGCCGACCACGGCGACGCGTTTGGCGCGCAGGATCGGCGTCGCGCTGTCCTCGCGGTAGGCGCCCATCAGGTTGCTGCGCGTCAGATATTCGTTTGCGGAATACACGCCCTTCAGCGCCTCGCCCGGGATCCCCATAAAGCGGGGAAGACCGGCGCCCGAGCCGATGAAGACCGCCTCAAATCCCTTTTCAAAGAGTTGGTCGACCGTCAGCGTTTTGCCGATAATGACGTTGGTTTCAAAGTCGACGCCGAGCGCGCGGAGTGTGTCGATCTCGCGGCGGACGATCGCCTTGGGAAGACGGAATTCGGGGATCCCGTACATCAGGACGCCCCCGGCGACGTGCAGCGCCTCGAAGACCGTGACGGCATAGCCGCGCTTGGCAAGATCCCCGGCGCAGGAGAGCCCGGAAGGACCGGAACCCACAACGGCGACACGATGTCCGTTCGGCGCGGGGCGCTCGGGCGATTTCGTCGCGTGCGCGTTGTGCCAGTCGGCGACGAAGCGTTCAAGCCGACCGATCCCGACGGGTTCGCCCTTGATTCCGCGGACGCATTTGCTTTCGCATTGGGTTTCCTGCGGGCAGACGCGTCCGCAGACGGCGGGCAGGGAACTCGACTCGGTGATGATCCGATACGCCCCCTCGAAGTCGCCTTCGCGTACCCGTTCGATAAAGGCGGGGATATGGATGTTCACGGGACAGCCCGAAACGCAGGGCATATTCTTGCAGTTGAGGCAGCGAGCGGCCTCGTCGAGCGCGGTCGCCTCTTCGTATCCGATGGCGACTTCCTCGAAATTGCGGGCGCGGACCTTGGGATCCTGCACCGGCATCGGGTTCTTTTTCAGTGACATATTCGGCATTTCGTCCGCCCCCTTACTTGTTGTTCGCGTCCCGGTAGAGGTTGCACTCCTCTTCACGGCGCACCGCCTCGAAATCGCGGTACATGGTCGAGCGGCTCATCGCCTCGTCGAAATCGATCTGGTAGCCGTCGAAATCCGGTCCGTCGACGCAGGCGAACTTGGTCTCGCCCCCGACGGTCAGGCGGCAGCCGCCGCACATCCCCGTCCCGTCGATCATGATGGGGTTCATCGAAACGACGGTCGGGACGCCGAAGGGTTTCGCCGTGGCGACCACGAACTTCATCATGATCAGGGGACCGATCGTGATGATCTCGTCGTAGTTCTCGCCGGCGGAGAGCCATTCGCCGAGCGGGAGCGTGACTACGCCCTGCCGTCCCGCGCTCCCGTCGTCGGTCATGACGGCAAGACGGTCGGAAACGGCGGCAAACTCGTCTTCAAGGATCAAAAGATCCTTGGAGCGGAAGCCGATGACGGTATGCACTTCGCACCCCAGACGGTGGAGTTCCTCGGCGATGGGAAGCGCGATCGCGCAGCCGACGCCGCCCCCGACGACGCAGACCTTTTTCAGCCCTTCAACCTCGGTCGGTTTGCCGAGCGGGCCGGCGAAATCGGGAATGGTGTCCCCGACGTTCTTCCGGTTCAGCGCCGACGTGGTGGCGCCGACGATCTGGAAGATGATGCGGACGGTCCCCTTCTCCCGGTCGTATCCGGCGACGGTCAGGGGGATGCGTTCTCCGCCCTCGTCCACGCGAAGGATCACGAACTGCCCGGGGCGGGCGGACGCGGCGACGTAGGGCGCCTCGATTTCCATCATGGTCACGGTGGGGTTCAAACTCCGTTTTTCTGTGATGCGGTACATGGGTTTCCTTTCTTCCGACCGGCTCCGGCGGGCGGAGCCGCGGGTAAAATATTAAAAATCATTATACCAAATCACACCCCTTTTTGTCAAGTACGACGGCACGATTTTCGGCGTCCGCAGGGCAAAAAACGAAAAAGCGGTCGGATCGGATCACTTTCGCCGAAACCGTTGACATTCGCGCGTGAGTGTGCTAAAATGAATAAAAGAGATTATCGGAGGGAAAAGGGCTATGCAGTCGGGTGGAATTCCTCTGGAGATCGAGCGAAAGTACCTGATCGGAATGCCCGATCTCGCGGCGCTTTCCGCGCTCCCCGGCTGCGTCGTCTCCGAGATTCGGCAGACATATCTGCCCGATCCCGCCCCCGGCGCGACCGAGCGAATCCGGCTTCGCCGTTTTCCCGATCGGACCGAGTACACCCATACGGTGAAGATCCGGCTCTCGAAGGTCGAGGCAAGGGAAGACGAGGAGACGATCGACGAAACGGCTTACCGCTCTCTCCTCTCCCGGCGCGATCCCGCGCTGAACACGGTTGAGAAGACGCGGTACGCGTTCCCGCTTGACGGACAGGTCTACGAGGTGGACGTCTATCCCTTTTGGGAAAAAGTCGCGATTCTGGAGACCGAACTCTCCGACGCGGCGGCGCACGCACCCATTCCGCCCTTCCTTACGGTGATCCGCGAGGTGACCGGGAAAGCCGCGTACACCAACCGCAATCTTGCCCGGCGTATCCCGCCGGAACCCGACGCCGCCCTCTGACGGTCGCCGTATCATTCTATCGAAAGGAGATCCAGGCGTGTTTCCAGGTGAAACCCCGGTATCCGGGACGCGATCCCGCGGGTATCGGTTCAACGGAATATTCGGTTCGTTCACGGTGATGGCGCTGCTCTTTCTTCTGGCGCTTGCGTTCGTCTGGTTCAGATGGTACGTCGCCGGAGCCGTCGCGTTCGCCCTGATCGCGTCTCTGGAACTGGTCTTCTGTTCGGATCTGTCAATCCCCGCGTTTCCGCTTCTGCTGCTCTCCTGCATCGTGCTCCCCTGCTACGACAGTTTTCATACGTTTATCCGGTACGCCTGGGTTGTACCGGTCTTTCTCGTCGCTTTTATCTACAACCTGATCGTCTTCCGGGAGAAGATGAAGATCGGGCGCACCTTCTTCGGGCAGGTCGCGATTACGGTCGCCCTGATGCTCGGCGGGACGGGGTACATCGCCCGCGGCGATCTGCTCTCCCCGATGTCGCTCTTCTACGTCCTGACGCTCGGCGTCGGAATGGTCCTGATCTATCTGCTCCTGAAATCGCGCTTCTCGCGATTCAACGTTTACGGGATTTTCGGGCGTATCGCGCCGGCGATGTACCTGATCGGGATTCTCTCGTGCGTCGTCATTCTGCTTTATACGGTCCGGGACAACCCCTCGGAACCGACCTTCTTCGCCCGGGTGTTTGAAAACCTGCTTTCCGCCGGGTATCAACCGTCGAACAACTATTCGACGATTTTGATGCTCGCGATGCCCTTCCCGGTCTGGTACGCCCTGAAGCAGCATCCCGTGCATATTCTCTCCTGCTTCGTCTTCTTCCTCGCCATCGTGACCAGCGGATCCCGCGCCGGTATTCTGCTCGGGGCGGTCGAACTGGTCCTCTGCTACCTGTTCTGGCTGCGCTACTGCGGGACGATCTCGAAAAAGATCGGAACGTTTTCGGGACCGTTTTTGATCCTGCTCGCGCTGATCGGGATTAACTGGTTCGTGACCGCCCACCCGAATTTCGGCGCGGTCAACCCTCACGAGTTCCGTATGGAGGCGCTCGAGATCGCGTTCCGCGAGTTCCGCGAACATCCCATCTTCGGGATCGGGCTCCGCAACCACGCGCTCGACGAGATCTATCAACCGAAGCAGGGGGCGCTCTGCTGGTTCCATATGTACTTCCCGCAGATCTTCGCCTCGATGGGGTTGGTCGGGTTCTTTGCCTACCTGCTCCAGATCCTTCTGCGCTCGACCTTGATCTTCCGTCGGAAGAAAGGTCCGGTGCGCTCGACGCTCGGGCTGTCTTATATCGGACTGTTTTTAATGTCGCAACTCAATCCCGGCGAGTTCTGTCCGTTCCCGTACGCCGTGATGGCGATCGCCGTCTTCGTCATGCTCGAACAACTCGACGAAACCGAGCGGACGGCGCGTCTGCTCGCGCCCGAATGGGGCGAGAACGTCTGACTTTGCATTTCAACCACCCCAAAGGAGAATAGAATACCATGACCGAACTCGAACAAAAAGTGTACGAACTGGGCGTGATCCCCGTCATCAAGATCAGCAATCCCGACGACGCGATCCCGCTGGCGAAGGCGCTGATCGACGGCGGACTTCCCGCCGCGGAGATCACCTTCCGTACCTCCTGCGCCGCCGAGGCGATCAAGAAGATCACCGACTCGTTTCCCGAGATGCTGGTGCTTGCCGGCACGGTGCTGAACGCCGCGCAGGTCGACGCCGCCGTCGCCGCGGGGGCGAAGATGATCGTCAGCCCCGGATTGAACCCCAAGACCGTCGCCTACTGCAAATCCAAGAATATTCCGATCATTCCGGGCACCGCCAATCCCTCGGATATCGAGCAGGCGATCGAACTCGGGCTGGATACCGTCAAGTTCTTCCCGGCGGAAGCGGTCGGCGGGCTCAAAATGCTGAAAGCCATGTCGGCGCCCTACGGCGCGATGCGCTTCATGCCCACCGGCGGGATCAACGCCGAAAACCTGCTCTCTTACCTGCAGTTTGACAAGATCATCTGCTGCGGCGGCAGTTTCATGGTAAAGGACGACCTGATCCGCGATAAGAAGTGGGACGAGATCACCGAACTGACGCGCGGCGCCGTCCGCGCCATGCTCGGCTTCGAGTTCGCGCACGTCGGGATCAACTCCGAAAACAGGGAAGAGGCGCTCCGCGCGGCGAAACTGCTCGAGACCATGTTCGGTCTCCCGGTCCGCGAAACCAGTAAGAGTTACTTCGCGGGCGTTCCCTTTGAAGTCATGATGTCGAAGGGGCCCGGAAAGAACGGACACATCGGGATCAAGACCAACTTCGTCGACCGGGCGATGGCGTACTTCAAGCGGCAGGGATTCGAGATCGACGAGACCTCGATCACCTACGCCGACAACGGCAAGCCGAAGTTCTTTTACTTCAAGGACGAGATACTCGGGTTTGCGTTCCACGTAGTCCAGAAATAATCAGGGGCTGCAAACAAAGGGCAGACCGAAAAAGCGAAAAAGAAGATTAAAGCAGCCGATCATAAGACCGCTTTCCTTGCGTGGATAAAAAAAGGAAGAAACCCCGTTGGGCTTCTTCCTTTTTTCGCTTTTTCTACCGCCGTTTTGCGTCTCTGCCGTACGCCTGTACGGCGACGAGCACGCAAAGCGACGCTTCTGCCTCTTTTTTTTCGAGCCCCTGCCCGTGGGGCTGCAAAAAAGGGCAGACCGAAAAAGCGAAAAAGAAGATTAAAGCAGCCGATCGTACGACCGCTTTCCTTGCGTGGATAAAAAAAGGAAGAAACCCCGTTGGGCTTCTTCCTTTTTTCGCTTTTTCTACCGCCGTTTTCGTCAGACCGTTTCGCGGGGAACGACGGCGATCGAGAGGTCGGCACCCGCCTGCTTGATCGCACGCAGAGAAAGGGCGGGACGGGCGGATTGCCCGTTTTGCCTTTTGGCGTTTCTTTCAATCCGGGTATGCAAGAAGCGCGCAAAAAAAGAAAAAAAAGAAAAAAGAAGTCAAAACTGTTGCAAAGCCTGCGCAAGAATGGTATAATAAAAATCTACATTTTTTCGTTATGGCTGTCGGGTGACCGACATAGATTGTGAGGATTGCGGTGAACGGAACGCAACTGGGAAAACCGCATATGACACGCATCGACCGTAGGATGACCGTCCTGGCCTCGGTGATCTACCTCGTCGAGTATCTCGGACGGTACAACCTGGCGGCGGCAAAGATCGAGATGATCGACGCCTTCGGCGGAAACGCCAAGGCGATGCTCGGGCTTGCGCTGACCTTGATGGCGATCTCCTACGGGTTCGGACAGATCGTGATGGGCTTTATCGGCGACCGCGTGCCGCCGCGGTTTGTCGTGTTCGTCGGACTTATCGGCGCGGGGGCGTGCAATATCGCCGTCGGCTCCGCGACGAGTCTGCCCCTGATCTGCGCCGCGTGGTTTCTGAACGGCGTGTGCAAAGCCATGATCTGGCCGTCGCTCGTGCGGCAGATGACCTGCGATATGACCGACGACGGGTTCCAGAAGGGAATCGTCTGGGTGTCGATCGCCAGCAACGTCGGGATCGTGCTGATCTATCTCGCCGTTGTGCCGGTCAGTATCGTTCTTCTCTCGTGGCGGCTCGCGTTCTGGTTCTCGGGGGTTGCCGAGGTCGCGGCGGGCGTCGTCTGGGTGCTGTCGGTCCGGACCATTCCGTCGGCGGGGCTGCTCAAACGCGCGCTGAGCGCCGAAGCACGCGAATCCGGCGCGGAAGAGAAGAAAAAGTCCTCCGCTTTGCCGATCATTCTGGCGGCGGGGCTCCCGCTGCTCTATATCGTCGTGATCGCCCACGGTCTGCTCCGCGACGGTGTGACGAACTGGATGCCGGAACTGTTGCAAGATACATATAACCTCGGCAGCGTCGCCGCGATCATGAGTTCGGCGATCTTGCCGATCTTCTCGACGGTCTGCGTGATCATCGCCGGGATCGTTTACATGAAACTCAAGAACGAGTTGA
>CAMZBE010000030.1 GCA_947304475.1 uncultured Clostridia bacterium | reverse complement strand
CCAGAAAAGACGCGAAAATAACGTTCCCGCCGAAGGGGGCGGGAACGGCGTTGAAAGAGGGATCCGGGCGCCGGAACCGTTACAGAGACAATTCCCGCCCGTCCAGCGTCGCCCGCTTCAGGACGTCGCCCTCATAGACCAGTTTCAGCGAAAAGAAGGGGGCGTCGTCGGCAAGCAACGACAGAAAAATCCGGTCGCCCTCCCAGAGCGGGAGCGACGGCACGCGGCTTTTTTCGATCCACGCGAGTTCCCCTTCGTCGCAGTCGCGAAGCGTCCCCGTGAACTCGGTGCAGGTGAAAAGGTGCATATACTCGGGCGGGCATCTGTCGCAGAGGAAGGTGACGATCCCGCGGAACACGGGGGAAAGAAGCGTCAGTCCGGTCTCTTCCCCCGCCTCGCGGATCGCGCACTCCTCGGGACTCTCGCCCGTCTCGAACTTGCCGCCGACGCCGATCCACTTGCCCGCGTTGATATCGTTCTCCTTCTTCGTGCGGTGGAGCATCAGGTACTTCCCGTCCCGCTCGATATAGATAAGAGACGATAAGATCGCGTCGTTCATTCGATCTCTTTCCCGTCGGGGGTGAAGAGCGGGAGTTTCCCGAGGACCTTGATGTCCTTGCGCTCGATGGCGTCGCCCTCTGCGAGCACCGCCATACGCCCGGCAATGATGCCGCCCGATTCGACGACGAGGTGCTCGAGCGCGGCAAGAGAGGCGCCGGTGCTGATAACGTCGTCGACAATCAGGATCTTCTTCCCTTTCATATACTCGACGTCGTTTCCGTCGAGGTAGAGCGTCTGCTGCGCCGCCGTGGTAATGGACTTCACCTCGAACTTCTTGATATCGCGCATATAGAGTTTCGGCATCTTGCGGGCGAGCAGGTAGCGGTTGCGCCCGAGAAGGCGCGTCATCTCGTAGACCAGCGGGATCCCCTTCGACTCGGCGGTGATGATCGCGTCGTGTTCGGGCGCGATCTTCGCGAGCGCGGCGGCGCACGCCTCGGTCAGTTCGACGTCGCCGAACATCACGAACGCGCCGATCGAGAGTTTGTCGTTCAGGGGGCAGATGGGCAGGTCGCGTTCGACGCCCGCCACTTTCAAACGGTAGTACATAGCGCTTTTCTCCTTTTACGTCACGATCTTACGATCGGATTATTCTTTTTTCAGGCGTCGCCGTTCCCGGCGGGCGCTTCCCCGCTCGCGTCGGGCGAGAAGACGGACAGTCCGACGACCTGATCCACGGGTAGGGAAAAAGCGATCCCCTGCCCCGGGGTTTTCAGCCCGACGGCGCGATACAGCGCGTGCAGGATCTTGTCGGTCAGGTCGTGAGGGACCAGGATCAGGACCAGTTCCTTATCGGGCTGGATGCTGATGCCGAAGAAGCGTTCGGCTTCCCGGCTCGCGGTTCCGCGCCCGTGGATCACCGTCCCGCCCCGCGCACCGAACTCGCGCGCCGCGTCCATCACGGCGTCGGAGAACCCGGTGTTGACGATGCAGACGATACACTCGTGCGAAAAGGTCACGGTCTACTCCCCCTTTCGTTTCCCCGCGCGGGATCCTGCCCCTCGCGGTAATCGGACAGAAATTGATAAATCGCCACCCCGACGGCGCTCGTCATCGGGACAGACCAGGCGATCCCCTTCCCGCCGCGGACGCTCTCAAACTTCTCTTCGAGCATCTCGAAGATCGCCGGGGCTTTGTCGTCACGGATCACGCTGACGATGACGGCGCGCGCCGTATCGTCCAGCCCCAGAAGGCGCAAGGTCTCGGTCTTCGCCGTCCCTTCGCCCGCGAGGACGATCTGCAGATTGACGCCGTACCCGCCGATCAGGTCGGAAAACAGTTCCGCCTTCTTCCGGTCGACGACCGTAAAAAGAAGTTTCAGTTTTTTGGGTGCGGTCAGCGCCGCGTTTTTCTTTTTCGGGGCGCTCTTTTTTTCCGGACGGTCGGAACGCCGCCGTTTGGTTTCGTTCTGTTCCACGGCAACCCCCTTACATGAACCGGATGATCTCTTCGTCGTCGGCGCCCAGAATGCGCTTCATCGAACTCCGGTCGCGCAGTTTGCCCGCCAGAATGGCGCGGAAACCGAGCAACTGAATGGTGATCAGCGGCGTCATCGCGACCATCGCGACGATACCGAAGGCGTCGGAGAGGATCTTGCCCTCTCCCTGCAAAACCGTACACGCCCCGATCGCAAACGGCAGGATGAAGGTCGAGGTCAGCGGCCCCGACGCGACGCCGCCCGAGTCAAAGGCGATCGCGGTATAGAGTTTCGGAACGAAGAACGAGAGTCCGAGCGAGAGCAGATATCCCGGGATCAGGTAGCACAGGATGCTGAACCCGAGCCAGATCCTGAGCATCGAGAGCCCGATCGAGAGCCCGACGCCGCAGGAGAGAGCAATCATCACCGAGCGTTTGTCGACCGTACCTCCCGTCACCCCTTCGACCTGCCGATTCAGAACCAATACCGCCGGCTCGGCAAGTACGACGACGGCGCCGAGCAAGAACGAGAACCCGAGCAGAAGCGCGGGGCTGTCCGCCATTCCCCGCCCGAGCGCGAACCCGACAGGCATGAAACCGACCGTCGCGGCGGAGAGGAAGAGCACCAGTCCGGCAAAGGTATAGGTGATCCCGACGGCGATGCGGATCAGCGTCTTTTTGGGCAGACGCAGGAACACGCGGTCAAGGACGGTAAAGAACAGGACGATCAGGCAGACGGCGATCCCGACGTCGCGCCCGGTCGAGAGCAGGACGCGAAGAATCCCCGTGCCGAGTTTGCTTTCCATCGAATAGTCGGGGAGCGTGTAGGTAAATCCGCCCTTCGCCCCGATCCCGAGCGCGGCGACCACGATCATCGGGCCGACCGAACTGAGGGCGATCATACCGAAACTGTTCTCGCTCGCGTGCTTGCCGCCGAGGGTTCCGGCGATCCCGATCCCGAGCGCCATCAGGAACGGAACGGTGACGGGGCCGGTCGTGACGCCCCCCGCGTCGAAAGCGAGCGCGAGAAAGTCGGCGTCCCCGTAAACCAGAACGAGGGCGGTCAGCATGAAGAGCGCGAGATACGAGTAGAACAGAAGGTTCGACAGATTGACGCGGAAGATCATGCGCAAAACGGAGAGCAGAAGGAAGATCCCGACGCCGCAGCCGACCGAGAAGATCAGGAGTTTGTCGGACACCACCTCGCGCACCTGAGAAGCGAGCACCGATAAATCGGGTTCGGCGACCGTGATGCAGAGCCCCATGACGAAGGCGGCGGAGAGCAGGAGCGGCAGGTTGCGCGATCGCGCCAGACCGGAGCCGATCTGTTCGCCCATCGGGGACATCGCCATATCGGCGCCCATACCGAACAGTCCGATCCCCGCGACCATCACGGCGGCGGAGAGAAGGAAGACCGTCACCTCGCGGGGCGAGAGGGAGACGACGGGGGTAAGAGACAGGACGAAGACGATCAGCGCGACCGGAAACACCGAGATAAGCGACTCTCGCAGTTTCCGTATAAGCACCTTGATCACAGTCGTCCCCCCTTTCCCGGGCGTTGTTCCGTCCATACAGAACCATTATAGCATAGCGCGTGCACGATTGCAACCGCACGGACGGTTTTTTCGGGGAAAAATCAAAGCGAAAAAAACGCCCCCGCCGATCCCCCACCACCCGGTTTTTCTTTTTTCACCCTTGCCAAACGACGGCAGATATGGTATAATGAGGGGAAAGACGCGAAAGGGAGCAAAGGTCGGTATGGATACGGAACTCGGTCGGCGGTACCTGGCGGCGAAACGCCGTCTTTTCGACAAGGTACTCTCCGAAAAACTGAACGATAAACAGCGGGAAGCGGTGGTTACGGTCAACGGTCCCCTGCTGGTCCTTGCCGGCGCCGGAAGCGGGAAGACCACCGTTCTCGTCAACCGGATCACCCACATCATCCGGTTCGGCAACGCCTATCTTTCCGACCGTGTCCCCGCGGGCGTGACCGAGGGGGACGTCCTCGCGATGGAGGCGGCGCTCTCCCTTCCGAACGGCGTCATCGAAGCCGACATCCTGCCCGAATTCATCACCGAGCCCTGCCCGCCCTGGTCGATGCTCGCGATCACCTTCACCAACAAGGCGGCGAACGAGATCAAGGAACGACTTGCCGCCGCGCTCCGCGATCCCGCCGTCTCGGGCGAAATCTGGGCGGGGACCTTCCACTCGATCTGTGTGAAGATCCTGCATCGCTACGGCGAACTGGTCGGCTACCGCCCCGGATTCTCGATCTACGACACCGACGACAAGCGCCGTTTGCTGACGACCGTGATGGAGCGGCTGAAGATCGACGAAAAGGGGCTGCCGGTCAAGACCGTCGCCAACGAGATCAGCGCGGCGAAGGACAAACTGATCCCCCCGGAAAAGTACGCCCCTTCGACCAAGGGCGATCCCAAACGGCGCGACGTCGCCGCGATCTACGAGGCGTATCAAGAGACGCTGCTCGAATACAACGCCCTGGATTTCGACGATATCATCATGAAAACCGTCGAATTGCTCGAAAACAACGAGGAGGCGCTGAACTACTACCAATCCAAGTTCCGCTACGTCTCGATCGACGAGTATCAGGATACCAACCCCGCGCAGTTCCGTCTGACCGAACTGCTCTCGGGGGGCTACCGCAACGTGATGGTGGTCGGCGACGACGACCAGAGCATCTACCGCTTCCGCGGCGCGACGGTTGAGAACATCCTTTCTTTCGACCGGATCTACCCCGACGCGAAGGTGATAAAACTCGAGCAGAACTACCGCAGTACCAAGACCATTCTGCAGGCGGCGAACGCCGTCATCAGCCACAATCCCGACCGGCACGAAAAGTCGCTCTGGTGCGACGCGAAGGAGGGCGATCCCATCGTCGTCCACGCCTGCGCGGACCAGAACGACGAGGCGCGCTATATCACCGATACCATCATGCGGCAGGTCGTCCGCGCCGGGCGTCGCTACCGTGATTTCGCCGTCCTCTACCGCCTGAACGAACTTTCGCGCTCGCTCGAAAGCGGCTTCGCCCGAAGCGGGATCCCCTACCGCGTCTTGGGTTCCCAGCGGTTCTACGACCGCAAGGAGATCCGGGATATCGTCGCCTATCTGACGCTCGTCATGAGCGACGCCGACGATCAGCGCCTGCGCCGCGTCATCAACGAACCCAAGCGTAAGATCGGCGCGGGGACGGTCGACGCGATCGCCGAGGTCGCGGAGAAAACCGGACTGCCCATGATGGAAGTGATGCGCCGCAGCGCCGAGTTCCCCGAGATCGCGAAATCGTCCGAGCGCCTGGTCGCCTTTACCGATATGATCGACACGCTCCGGCGCGCAGAAATGAAGCCGTCGGTATTGATCGGCGAGGTCTTCGAGCGGACGGGATATAAGGCGATGCTCGAAGCCGAGGGGGACGTCGCGAAAACCAGGATCGACAGCGTCAACGAATTCGTTTCCGCCGCCGTCGAATACGAGGAACGCGCCGACTCCCCGACCTTGACCGGGTTTCTTGAAGAGGTGTCGCTGGTCTCGGACGTCGATAAGTACGACGAGAACGCCGACGCCGTCGTTCTGATGACCATTCACAGCGCGAAGGGGCTCGAGTTCCCCGAGGTCTTCCTCGCCGGCGCGGAAGAGGGCGTGTTCCCGAGCACCCAGTCGATCTACAACCCGTCCGAAATGAACGAGGAACGGCGGCTCGCCTACGTCGCCATCACCCGGGCGAAGGACCGGCTCTGGATCACGCACACGTCCGAACGGATGCTCTACGGGAAGACCGTCTTCAATCCCCTCTCGCGCTTTATCGGCGACGAGATTCCGTCCGACCTGACCGAACGCGAGAGTACTTCGCGCCGCGCGGGCTCCTTCGGACATCCGGCGCAGCGTCAGGTACCGCGCTTCTTCCCGGAGCGCCCCGCGTCGCCCTTCGCCCCGTCCTCCGCGTCGCCCTTCGCCCGCCCGACGCCCAAACCCGAGCGTCCCGCCGGATACGGCGTTACGAGATTTGAGGACGGTGCGCGCGTCACCCACGCCGTGTTCGGCGCCGGGACCGTGATCTCTTCCCGCGAGATGGGCGGCGACGTCCTTTTTGAAGTCAGGTTCGACAACGGCACGACCAAAAAACTGATGGGCACCTACGCGAAACTGAAGCCGCTCTGAACCGTCGCCCGCGTCTTTACGAAAACGAAAAAACTCCCCGGCGTTATGCCGGGGAGCGTCTTTTTTACTTGGTCGCCGCGTCGGTCGCTTTACCGCTTCCGTAGGAATAGTAACCGTTCTTGCTTTTGCGTTTTCTTGCGAAGGGCGATTTCTTCTTGCCGTTGTCGTTCAGGATCACGCCGATCAGTTCGGCGCCGCTCTTCTCGATCTGCCCGCAGACCGAACGCAGCACCTTCTGCCGCACGCTGCTGCGGTTGACGATCAGCACCACGCCGTCCGAGATCTTCGCGCAGAGCAGCGCGTCGACCACCGGGACAAGCGGCGCGTTGTCGATCAGCACGTAGTCGTACTGTTCGCGAAACTGCGCGATCAGGTCGTGAAAACGGTGGTTGCCGAGCAGGACGCAGGGGTTCGGGGGATAGTCGCCCGAAAAGATGATGTCCATGCCCGGGATGTTATCGACGTGATAGAGCGCCTCGTCGAGAGAGACCATTTCCGAAAGCAACTCGGAAAGGCCCTTGATGCCCGAAAGGTTGGTGTACTTCGCGACGATCATGGACTTCCGCATATCTGCGTCGATCACGATGACGCGCTTGCCGTCCTGGCAGAGGTGGCGGGCGAGTTGCAGTACCGTGAAGGACTTCCCTTCGTTCTCGAAGCAACTCGTCATAGTGATTACCTTGCGGTCGGGGCCCGAGAAACGAAGATTGATCGACAGCGTGTTGAACGCCTCGTTGATGAAGTAGTTGTCCTCAAGAGGGAAACGGAAAGTGACGTTCATACCGCTCAACCCTCCTTCTTTTGGCTCGCGTGCGCGCTGTAGCGCCCGTAGTGTTTGGCGTATTTTCTGCCGTATTTATAGGCGTATTTGCGGGAAGCGGAATGGGCGTCGGGAATGATGCCGAGAAGCGTCAGTCCGGCAAGGTCGGTGATGTCCTCACCCGTCCGGATCCGATCGTCGACCAGATCGAGGATCAGGTAGACGGCGTAAACCACGATCGCGCCGAAGACGCCGATCAGAAGGATCCGCATCGCCCCGAAACTGGAGGACGGCGCGGTCGGAAGGTGCGCCGGGGAACTGATATACATCATACCTTGGAGATACGCGTCAACGTACTCCTCGGCCGCATGCATATAGACGTCAAGGATCTTCTGCGCGTCCTCGGGGGTGCTCGCCGTAACGTGGGCGTCCATCACCAGAACGTCGGTGCTCATCTGCACCTTGACCGCCTTGGAGATCTGTTTGGCGGTATAATTCTCGCCGTCCTCGGCGAGTTTCGCGGCGGTGATCTCGCAGACGTCGTAGCCGTTCACGAGATGATAGCAGGTCTGGAGCAGGAGTTTCGCGAGTTGGACCTCGCTGCCGGTATTCAGATCTTCACCGGTCTGCGTACGGTCGCGCATCACGAGGAACTGTCCGTCGGACGTGTACTTCGGATGATACGTCAGTTTGCGATAGGCGTAGCCGATCCCGACAATCAGGACCGCCGCAATGATCATCAGCGGGAGCGCCGTCAGAAATACCCGCCACAGGTCGGCGAGCGTGATTGCCTTCTCCTCGCTGTTTTGATTGTTCGTCGTGGTGTTCAAAACTCTTTCTCCGTTTCGTTGCATGTGGTTTTTTCAATCTGTTTCGCGGCATTATGCCCGCGTCCGCGCTTCGCGCGTCGGTCGCGCCGATCTCATAGTCGACCAACCGTATTATATCACCATTCCGCTTCTTTGTCAATCGCTCGCGGACAATTAAAAAAAACGCGCGACGCGAAACGACCTTTCCCGCACCCCGTTTTCTCAGTCTCTTCGCAGGGCGGCGGGCTTTTCCGTCGTCGTCTTTTTTTGAAAAATAACGTCGTCCCTCTTGCAAAACGGTTCGGCGCGTGCTACAATATACAAAAACGCAGACAGAGTAGGTCGGTTCGTGTCGAGTGCCGCCGGGACGGGGAGTTGCCGGGCGGACGAAGAACGGTGAAACGCCGTCACAGTGAACCGCCCGCATCCCGCTGTTCGGCGCCCGGGTTGATCCTCCGCGCAGAACGAGATGATTTTGCGAAGGAGGACTATTTTTATGCAAAAACGCGCTCCCGTATCCCGCCTGACGCCGCTCGAAAAGATCACGTTGACCGCCGTGATGACGGCGCTTTCGATCGTTCTGTGCCGGTATCTCGGCTACAGCCCCGCGAACACCATGTTCCGCGTCGAGATCGGTTTTCTCCCGGTCGCTTTGGTCGGGATCCTCGCCGGCCCCGTCTATTCCTGCGTCTGCTACGGTCTTGCCGACCTGCTCGGCTCGCTGATCACGACCGGAATGAACCCGCTGATCCTGCTCTGCAAGATGGCGGCGGGACTTGTGCTCGGCCTGTTTCTCTACCGTCGGCGTCCGTCGATCTTTCTGATCCTTCTCTCGCTTTTCGTCCTCGGCGCCGGCGTCGACGTCTTCCTGATGTCGGCGGTCTTCAAGGTGATGGGCTACGCGCCGTCCTACACCGCCGCCCTCTACACCCGGACCATCAACGCCCTGGTCAACTACCCGATCCGCGTCGTTTCGCTCTATCTGGTCTGCCGCTTCGGTCTGCCCGCGCTCGAGCGCGCTCTCAAACGCGGCGGCGCGCGCCGTCCCGCCTCTGCCGGCGCCTTCAAGGAATACGCCAACAGTTTTCAAGCCGTTTCCCGCCTCGGGCTGGAGCGTGAAGCCGATCTGCTTCTGCGGCTCGACAATCCCGAAAAGGATCTGCGCTGTCTGCATATTGCGGGCACCAACGGAAAAGGATCAGTCGCGGTCTACCTCGCGTCGATCCTTCAAAAGGCAGGGTATACGGTCGGGCTCTACACCTCCCCCAACCTCGTCCGGGTGAACGAACGGATTTCGGTGAACGGCGAACCCATCGCCGACGCCGATCTCGACCGCCTGCTGACCAAGGTCGGCAGGGCGGCGGAAGAGACCGGAACCGCCCTTCGGGAAACCCCGACGCAGTTCGAGATCTGGACGGCGCTCGCCTTCCTTTATTTTAAAGAAAGAGCGGTTGATTACGTCGTGCTCGAAACCGGGCTTGGCGGGGAGTTCGACGCGACCAACGTGATCCCCTCGAACGTCGCGGCGATCCTGACCAGAATCGACCTCGACCACGTCGACTACCTCGGCGACACGATCGAAAAGATCGCGGAAACCAAGAGTAAGATCGTCAAAGCGGCGTGCGAAAGCGGCTATATGATCTCCGCGCCCCAGTCCCCCGACGCCGGGCGGGCGATCCGCAAACGCGCCGAAGAGGTCGGGGTGACGCCGGTCTTCGTCGAGCCGCCCGAACCGGGGGAATTCGACGGGATCTGCGAACGCTTCACCTACCGTGGGATCGACCTTGCGCCCTCCCTCGGCGGAACCCATCAGATCGAAAACGCCTGCGTC
>CAMZBE010000029.1 GCA_947304475.1 uncultured Clostridia bacterium | reverse complement strand
GGGCAAGAGAGGTGTCCGATATCTCGGGACTTACCCACGGTATCGGCTGGTGCGCTCCCCAGCAGGGCGCCTGCAAACTGACCTTGAACGTGAAAAAGGGCGTGATTGAAGAGGCGCTGGTCGAGACCATCGGCTGCTCGGGTATGACGCACTCCGCCGCGATGGCTGCGGAGATCCTGCCCGGCAAGACCATTCTCGAGGCGCTGAACACCGACCTCGTCTGCGACGCGATCAATACCGCGATGCGCGAACTCTTCCTGCAGATCGTTTACGGACGCACCCAGTCGGCGTTCTCCGAGGGCGGTCTTGTGATCGGCGCGGGGCTTGAGGACCTCGGCAAGGGCACCCGTTCGCAGGTCGGTACCATGTACGGCACCAAGGCCAAGGGCGTCCGCTATCTCGAAATGGCGGAAGGGTACGTTACCCGCATGGCGCTCGACGCCGACAATCAGGTGATCGGTTACGAATTCGTTTCGCTCGGCAAGATGACCGACTTCATCAAGCGCGGCGACGATCCGACCACCGCGTACAACAAGGCGATCGGCACCTACGGCAGATTTGCCGAGGCGGTCACCTATATCGATCCCCGGAAGAAGTAAGGAGGACGAGCGAAATGGCATTGTTTGAAGGATACGAAAGAAGAGTTGACAAGATCAACGCCGCTCTGAAAGAGTACGGCATCAACTCGATCGAGGAGTGCCGCGAGATCACGCTCGCCGCCGGCATCGACTGCGACAAGATCGTCCGCGAAACCCAACCCATCTGCTTTGAGAACGCCGTCTGGGCGTACACCGTCGGCGCCGCGATCGCGCTGAAAAAGGGCTGCAAGAAGGCGTCTGACGCCGCCGCCGCGATCGGCATCGGTCTGCAGGCGTTCTGCATCCCCGGCTCGGTCGCCGAGAACCGCAAGGTCGGGCTCGGACACGGCAACCTCGGCGCGATGCTGCTCTCCGAGGAGACCAGTTGCTTCTGCTTCCTCGCGGGGCACGAGTCTTTTGCCGCCGCCGAGGGCGCGATCAAGATCGCGCTCAACGCCAACAAGGTGCGCAAGAACCCCCTGCAGGTCATTCTGAACGGTCTCGGGAAGGACGCCGCGTTCATCATCTCCCGCATCAACGGCTTCACCTACTGCAAGACCGAGTTCGATCCCTACACCGAAGAGGTGAAGGTCGTCTCGAAGACCGCCTACTCGAACGGTCCCCGCGCCAACGTCCGCTGCTACGGCGCGGACAACGTGCCGGAGGGTGTCGCGATCATGAAACTCGAGCACGTAGGCGTTTCGATCACCGGTAACTCGACCAACCCGACGCGCTTCCAGCACCCGGTCGCCGGCACCTACAAGAAATGGTGCGTCGAAAACGGCGTCAAGTACTTCTCGGTCGCCTCTGGCGGCGGCACGGGCAGAACCCTGCACCCCGACAACATGGCTGCCGGTCCGTCCAGTTACGGTATGACCGACACGATGGGCAGAATGCACAGCGACGCGCAGTTCGCCGGCTCGTCCTCCGTCCCGGCGCACGTCGAGATGATGGGCTTGATCGGTATGGGCAACAACCCGATGGTCGGCGCCACCGTCGCCGTCGCCGTCGCGGTCGAAGAGAGCCAGAAGAACAAGTAATCCACCGAAAAACGGAACGAACGGTTCCGCATAAGAAAGCCCCGGAGCAATCTGGGGCTTTTCGTTTTCCAAAACAACAACCGCCCGGATTGCTCCGGGCGGCTGCCGTGCGGGGGTTGGGGGTTTTTGCGGTGCGGTTTTTCCGGTATTTTCAGGCGGTTGCCCGCCGGCGGAAAACGGGGGGACGGGACTGTGCGGGGTTAGTGGTAACTGACCTCGATCGCCTCGCCGCTTGACGGGATCGTGAAGCCCGCCATCATCTGGAACGTATCGCCGAAGGTCGTTTCGAGATACGTCCCTTCCGCGCCCGTCGTGGTGTTGGTATAATGCACTTTGTACGCGTACGGGAACGCGGTTAAGAGGTTGAAGTCGTCGTCGCAGAGATAGACGTAGAGCGTCACGTCCACGCCGGTCTTGTTCACGACGTCGATGGTGTAGAGCCCGCTCGGATGCGGATCTTCGAGCGCCTCGGCGCTCGTCTTGTCGAAATTGACGCTGACCGAGAAGGTGTTTTCCGTCGCGCCGTCGGGGGCGTCGTAGGAGAGCAGCATCACGCTGTGCGCCATCGTATCGGGGGCGTCGCGGAACTCGGTCTGGAACGAGGTGACGACGTCGTTGCCGGTACCGCTGATCGCGCTGGCGAGTTCTTCACCGCCGTTCGCAGCGATGTCGAGGTAAATCAGGTAGGCGCCGGTTCTGCCCGAAACCGAGCCGAGGCAGTATTCGCCGGCGTTACAGGGGATCTCGAAGAAGAAGATGCGTTTGCTGCTGGTCGAGAGCCCCGAGGGGGCGGTGATCCAACTGGTCCGGAAAACCGGAGTATTCGAGTATCCGTCGGCGAGCGTGTTGGCGCCCGAGTAGGTACCGTCGGGGTTGGAGTAGGTGTTGTCCGAGAACTTGTAAACGTAGTTCACCGAATCGCCGCTCGTCTCGTGCTTGTAAATCTCCGAGATCTGTTTGATGTGCTTGATGTCGTTGACCTTCTTGGTCCCGGCGAGCACCTCGGCGTCGTCCGCCTTGTAGCGGTAGACCTGATGCAGCGAGAAGAACGCGTTGTTGTTGGAGAAGTATTCACCCGCGAAGAAACTGATGGTACCGCGCTCGATAACGTGGAAGTCGACGCTGTCCTCGGGAAACTCGTAATCGGTGTAGGTCGTCCCGAAGATACTTGCCTCCTCCGCGACGGTAATGTTCTCTTCCGAAATTTCGGAGTTCATGAAGAGCAGACCGTAGACGTTGGACGAACCCGCGAGCGTCTGTGCCAACTGCAGGACCGCCTGGTTGTAGACGTCGGTCTTCTGCGCGCCGGTCAGAGTGTGGATGCTCCCGTCGTAAGTATAAACGTCGGTGATCCCCCCGAGCGTCAGCGTCAGGTTCACGGAATTCGCGGTCGCCACCCACGCGCCGCCCGTGTACTTGATGTAGTTGTTGTTGTACGCGAGCCGGTTGTTGTTGGAAAACGTCCAGTCGACGCCCGCCGTCTCGGAAAGTTTCAATCCGGAGTCGTAGGTCAGCCAGTAGGTCGTCTTCCCGACCGTGGTGAACAGTTTGTTGTTCTCGTACTGCCAGAAGTTCGCCAGGTCGGCGTTGGTCGTATTGGCGATCGAATACTCTTCGGTCTCTTCGTCCTTTTCAAGATACAGATAGTTGTTACCCGAGCGGATCTTCGAGACGGTCAGTCCGGACGTCGACCACGAGCCGCTGATGTTGTCGATGGAATACTCGGAAACGCGAATATCGCCGACCTTGGTACCGGTGGTGTTTCCGTCGTAGAAACTGCCGCCCGAGATGACGTATCCCGTATTCTTCTGCGACGCTTTCAGGATATCGCCCGCGTCGTAGTCGTTTTCGTCGGACCTCGGAACGCGAAGCGGGAAATAGGTCGGATAACCGCTCGCGACGTTGTTTTCAACGACTTTTTCGATATGCTGACGGCGCGTGGTCTCGTAGTCGAGCCCGTTCCGATCCGCCGCCGCCGTCGTCGTGTGCGTGATATTCTCCGAAACGGCGGACGTCGTATGCGCGACGTTCTCCGCGACGTTCGCCGCCGTCTGGGTGACGTTTTCGGTCACGTTCCCGAAGGTCAGCGTGGTCGAGGTCTGCGCCGTGAAGGTAAGGTTGTTCAAGGCGTTGACCGGGGAAACCGTCGTCGTGCCGGACAGCACGGTGGCTTCCTCTTCCGTCGTGTAGACAGTGCCGGTGAAAGTGAGCGTCGCCTGCGTAAAGGTCACGGCGGTACGGGTGATCCGGTCGTTGTTGTTCCGGGATTGACGCACCGTCCAGGTGCCGCCGTTGTCGCGCAGATAGTACTGTCTGTAATTGCTGCTGTACCGGAGATAATAATACGTGTTGTTGTATCGGTAGTATTGCAGATTCTGGGAATTGCCCAGTCCGATAGAGCCGTTGAGCGTGATGTATCTGGGCGTTCCGCTGACCAGCGTCGAGACGGTCGTGGTGACCGTGCCGTTGTTGTTCGGCTCCGACGTGTTCGAAAATTCCCACAGAACGGCTTCGTCCACGTCGGTCGAAGCGGTATAGGTCTGGTTGTTCAAACTCAGATAGCGGTTACCTGTCGACCGAATCGTGTAATAGGTTTTCCCCGTATCGACCATCTTGAACGTGTTCTCGTGGAGCGAGAGACTGTACTCCCTGTCGTTGCCGTTCACGTTCAGCGTGCAGGTCAGGCGGTTGTTGCTGAAACTGAATACGGTCGCCTGGTTTTCGTTGCTCGTCACCGTCATATTCGTCGAACCGTACTTGTTGTTGGTATCGAGCACGGTCCGCAGATAATACGGAACGCCGGCGTTCTCGGTATAGAGATGCCCGCTCGACGGATCGTAATACCATTGTGTCGCCGAGCCGGCTGTGGTCCCGGTCGAAACCGTCGTGGTATTCGCGTTCAGATAGTAGTTCCCGCTGCTCGCCTTGATGGTCGACGAGGCGCGGTAACTCTGGCTGACCGTCCAGCCGTTGCCGTATACGACGTAATAGGTATTCGCGTTATAGGTGAACGTGAGCCGTTTGTTCGTCCCGTCGTAAACGAACTCGCTTCCGTTCGCCGCGGTCGCAGTGACCGAGAGCGCCGTGTTGGTGCCGCGCAGATAGTACTTCGTCGTTCCGTTGACGGCGTAGAATTTGTTCCCGTCGGCATACCATCTGGTCGCGCTTTCCGCGCTCGTGCCGTTGTTCACCGCGTTCGTGCCGTTCCGGTTCAGGTAGTTGCCGTTCCCGTCGGTGATCAGGACGTAGGAGAGCGCCGGCGTCATCTTCCACCCGCCGTCGTAGACGAGATACCAACCGTTTCCGTTGGTGACGGTGGTGCTGACTGTCCAGGTGTCGGCGGGAGAGGCGGCAAGCGCAACGGACTCGCCGTTGGAGACGAGATAACGGATCGCACCGTTGTAGAAGGTATAGATATTGCCGCCGCTGACCGTCCAGGAGGACGCGTCGGTCCCGACGGCCGTATTGGACGCGGCGCCGAGATAGTTCCCCGACTGCGAGATCAGGGAGACGTTTGCTCCGGGATAGACCGTCCAGGCGTTATCCACGTTGTAGAGATACCAGGTCTGACCGCCGCCGCTGTAGGACATCGTCCCGCCGCCCGGCGTATAGGTCCAGTCGGTTCCGTTTGCGCGCGTCGTCGTGAACGAGAGCGTGCCGGAACCGTCGGTCGAGCCTACGAGATAGTTGATCGTACCGCCGATCACGGTGAAGAGTTTGCTTCCGTCCACGCCGAACACGGCGGCGCCCGCCGCGTTGGTCTGCGTAAGGTTGGAACCGCTGACGCCGAAATAGAGCGCGCCGCTACGGATCGTGTAGCCGGTCGCCGCGGGGAAAAGATCCCACGTTCCGTTCATATACTGCAGGTACCAGGTGCGCGATCCCGCGTCGGTATAGGAGAGCGTGTCGGCTCCCTTTACCCAGGTGATCGAGGGCACGGAGGTCGTAAGCGAGATGGATCCGCCGCTCGCCGTGAGATAGTACAGCGTATCGTTATAACAGGTAACGACCTTCCCGTCCTCAAACGAGAAGTGCAGGGCGTTACCCGCCGCGGTTGCCGTGAACGCCGATCCGTCGTAGCCGAGATAGTTCGTATTGTTCGCGATGGTAAATCCGGAGGAGAAGGGCACGCAATGCCAGCCTCCGCCGTAGTAGGAAAGATACCAGACGCGGCTGTTCCCGTCGGTATAACTGAAGACGTTGCCGTTCTTGGTCCAGGTGGTCGCGCTCCCCGCGACGGTCCCGAGCGAGAGGGTGCCCGCCGACGCGTTCAGGTAGTAGAGCGTATTATTATAGAAGGTAACGAGTTTTCCGCCCTCAAGCGCGAAGTGCAGGGCGCTGCCCGACGCGACCGACGTAATCGCCGATCCGTTGTAGCCGAGATAATTCGTATTGTTCGCGATGGTGAAGCCCTCGGTGAACGGCACGCAGTACCAGCCGTTATTACAGCACAGCGTCCAGACGCGGCTGTTCCCGTCGGTGTAGGTGAAGGTTCCGGCGCTCTCGGTCCAGAAGGTCGCGGAACCCGCGACGGTCCCGAGCGAGAGGGTGCCCGCCGACGCGTTCAGGTAGTAGAGCGTATTATTATAGAAGGTAACGAGTTTTCCGCCCTCAAGCGCGAAGTGCAGGGCGCTGCCCGACGCGACCGACGTAATCGCCGATCCGTTGTAGCCGAGATAGTTCGTGCTGTTCGAGATCGTGAAACCCGACGCGAACGGAACGCAGCACCAGCCGCCGTTATAATAGGAAAGATACCAGACGCGGCTGTTCCCGTCGGTATAGGTGAAGGTTCCGGCATTCTCGGCCCAGGCGGTCGCGGAACCCGCGTTGGTCCCGAGCGAGAGGACGCCCGCCGAGGCGTTCAGATAATAGATCGTCTTGTTGATGAAGGTCATCAACTTTCCGTCTTCGAAATGCCAGTCGGCGTGATTGCCCACCGTGCCCGCGAGGTTGATGCTGCCCGACTGGACGAGGTAGTTCGCGCCGTTCGAGATCGAGAAGGCAGAATCGTACGGATAGCCCGCCCAGGCGCTGCCGTCGTAGGACAGATACCAGGTGCGCCCGCGTTCCCTCGTGGTTCTGGTCCTCGGTCTTGGTCCAGACGGTGGTCGCCGACGTCGAGACCGAGAGCGTCCCGTTTGCCGAGGCGTTCAGATAATAGGTATTGAAGCGGGTGCTCTCCTCAAGCAGCGCGTTCAGGTGTCCCGCGTTGTCGAGTTGCCAGATCGTTGCCTCCGCCTTCACGTTCCCCGCCGAGATCCCGGAGATCGTCGCGTTGAGATAGGTCCCGTCGATCGAGATCAGAAGCCCGTCTTCGTCGAACTCGTCCTTCAGCGTGTCGGTGGTGACGGTTGTCGTATTCGTCCGGGTGTTTTCGCCATAGAGGTAGATCGCGGTCCAGGTACCGCTGCTCGATCTGCGGAACATATAGTACGAACCGTCGTTGATGCCCGCGTGATAGTAAACGGTGTTGCCGTCCGCCTGGGCGTTGGAGTTGGCGTAGGTGATGTTCCGTTTTTCAACCGTCCCCGCCACCTCGTCGATCCAGACCTCCTCCGAGGTGATGTTCCGGACGGTCGTGGCGGCGCCGCCGATCATGCCGTCCAGCCGCGTAAAGACGCTGTTCATATCGATCGAGCCGCCGAAGCCCGCGTTGTCGCCGCCACCGCGCAGCGTCGCGACCTCGGAACCGAGCGAGTCGACCAGCGTGCCGTCGGTCTTTTCGACGCAGCCGAAGAAGCCGTAGCCCGAACGCGCGGCGGCGCCGCCGATGACGTGACAGTCGTTGAGATAGACGTGCTGAATGATCGAACCGGTCTTGATATGTCCGGCAAGATAACCGACGTAGGCAAGATCGGCGGTCCCGTCCTTGTCGTCGTCGTGGTGCGTATCGTCGTGCGTGTCGTCGTCGGTCGTGACGGTGGGATCAAGCCCGGTCAGGTCGATCGTCACGCCGGTGAAATAGGTGTCCTTGATGGTCGCTGCCTCGTCGACGTAGCCGAAGATGCCGACGTCGCTCGTCCCGAGCGTTTCGTTACCGATCGTCTCGGTCGCCGTGATGTGAAGATTTGCAACCGTCAGTCCCTTGCCGTCGAAGGTCCCGACGAACGGCACGTTGGACGTCCCGACGGGGAGCAGGGCGCCGCCCATTCCGTCGTCGTCGTTGTAGTATTCCATATTCAGGACGTTGGAGTACTGACCGGCTATGATCCTGCCGTCGTCGCCGTAGCGGTAGAAATAGTAGTTCTCGTCGGGCTCCGGATCATCTTCGTCGTAGAGGAGTTGATAGCCGAGTTGGAAATAGTACCCCTCGTCGGCGAAACCCTCCAGACGCTGGTACAGATAGATCATATTATAGAAATGAAGCGGACGCGTAATGACGAAGGGATTCTCCTCCGAACCGTCGCCGGTATGGAAGTAACTGGTCAGAATGCTTCCGCCGCTGACCGTCGATTTGATGATATTGCTCCCCGCGAGCCACGAATAGGTTGCGGAGAAGATCGTCGCCGCGAGAATCGCAAGCACGATAAGCAGCGCGATCAACCTGTTCCTTTTCATACCCGTCGTCACGGTTCCACCTCCCCGCTTTCGTGTACGGAAAACGCAAACCGGTCAAAATCGCTCGTAATGTCGACCAGGTTGTTGGTCTTGCCGACCATTTCGGCGGTAATGCTCATATCGTTCGCCTCAAGCCACGCGTCGACGAGGTCCTTGTCGTACCCGATCTCGACGTAGACGTTCAGGTAGTCGGCGTCCTCGGGATAATCGTAGTCGCTGACGGTGAAAACGATGCTCCCGATCTTGGCGCCCGCCGTCCCCTCGAAGAAGGTGTGCGTTGTGATCAACGATGCGTTGCCGTCGTCGCGGAAGAAGCCGAGCGCCGACTCGTAGACCGTCGTGGTATCCATTTCCGAAATGTCCTGCAGATCGTCGATGACGGCAAGTCTGATAAAGACCACGTTGGAGAGGAAGTTCGCAACGACGGGATCGCCCCCGGTCGGTTCGCCGGTCTCGGAATCCACCGGATCGATCATGTGGTTGAAATCGTCGTACCCGGTCTCCTCGGACAGGTCGAGCAGCGTAAGCGAGATATCGAACGCCCCGCCGTCGCGTACCATATTTCCGAACGCGGGAATACGGTAGATCAGCGAGTTCATCGTATTCTTTTCAACGAAGACCGTATCGTACGCGGGCATCGTGACCGCGGTCCCGACCGACTCTTTCACCATGTTGTCCTCTTCGTCGAAGATGTAGGCGGTGAAGGGGATCGACGAAACGACGTCCTCGCGGATCTGCATTTCCGCGGCGCCCGAAACGTTCGTAATCTTGGCGAACCAGCCGAGCGAAACGGTGGAAGCGACGATCACGACAAGCAGAACGATGCAGGAAACGAGCGACCGACGCATCTGGCGGCGCAGGGCGGCTTCCGGTGATTGATCTCTTTTCATGCGTAGGACACTCCTTTCTTGCAGATTTAGGGATACCGGTTTCGTCCGGTTCAGTTATCGGCGGTAAAGGTGATATACAGGGTGACGGCGGAAACGTCCAGGTCGGCGGAATACACGTACGCCTGGTCTGTCCCCGAGAGAAGCGCGCCGTCGAAATAGCAGCGCAAAACGTAGTGCAGGTAGCGGTCGCCCGCCGCGGCGTCGTTTGCGGGGATCGTCCCCGTGGTACTGTCGCTTCCGATCAGATACACGCTCGTTTTCCGCGTCGTGTAGTCGTTCTCTTCGGCGTCGTAGCCCGCGACGTTCAGCGTGCCGACGAAGTTGGCTTCCGCGACGCTGTTGCGGTAAAAATCGACCGACGTCGCCATCAGACTGCCGCTCGTTACGGCAACCGGCAATTCGGCAACGATCTTCGTGGCGGAGAGCGACGCGGTCAGGGTGGCGGACGTCATCGGCTGCCCCACGCGGGCAATATAAACGTCCACGTC
>CAMZBE010000028.1 GCA_947304475.1 uncultured Clostridia bacterium | reverse complement strand
GAAACTCTATACCTGCACGCTCTGCAACGAGAAGAAGACCGAGACCATTCCGAAGAGCGACAACCACACCGTGACCTTCTCCTATCTCGCCGTCGAGCCGACGGCGACCAAGGCGGGGCAGAAGGTGGGCATCTGCTCGAAGTGCGGGAAGACCGCCTACGTCGCCGACACGACCACCTACGACGCCTACCAGAACCAGGTCAACGCCTGCAAAACCAAGATCAACGGCTACACCGACAGTCAGTTCGGCGGCACGAAATACAGCACGATGTCGACGTCCAAATACAACGCGCCGACCGCCAGTCCGAAGAGCAACGAGCACCCGCGCGTCCTATTCAACTCGACCACGATCGCCGACGTGAAGGCGGCGATGGGCAAACTCGAGAATGTCGGAAAACTGCAGTCGGTGATCTCGACGGCGAACGACTACACGTCGGGCGTACCCGAGGGAAACAGCCAAAACTACAAAGACGAGGACTATAGGGAAGAGATCCTGCAGACCATCCGGGCGAAGGCGTTTCTGTACCGGATGACCGGCGTGACGCTCTACGGCTACGACTCGATCCGGATGATGAAGGAATTCATCACCAACTTCAAGATCGCCGACACCAGCGATCCCTGCCGCCGCTACGGCGAAGTGATGTTCACGACGGCGCAGGTCTACGACTGGTGCTATAACCTCCTGACCGCCGCCGACAAGAAACAGTTCATCATCGGCGTCGAGAAGAAGTGCGGTTCCGGCATGGAGGTCGGGTTCCCGCCGTCCGGGCAGGGCGCGATCTCGGGGCACGGGTGCGAACGGCAGATCCTGCGTGATTACCTCGCCTTCGCGATCGCAATCTACGACGACGAACCGACCTGGTACAAGTATATCGCCGGACGGGTGTATCAGGAATACGTGCCGGTTCGCAACGAGTATTACAAGGCGGGCTATTATCCGCAGGGCATCTCGACCTACCTGCCCATCCGCTTCGGCTCCGATCTCTGGAGCGCGTGGCTGCTCGAAAGCGCGACCGGAAAGTTCCCCTACAACGCGTCGAATATGAAACAAGTGATGCGCTCCGCTTACTCGCACATTATGAAGGGCGTGTCCGACAACTCGAAGACCGTCATCTTCTCCGAGGGAGACCATCAAGGCAGATCGGGCAAAGAGGCGATGAAGCAGATGGCGCTGCCCTCCATGATCTCGGCGTATCTGTTCAACGACTCGACCGCGATGAGTTGGGCGGACTTTGCGGACTACTCCTATTTCACCTCGACCTACTATATGATCCTGAAGTCGAAGGGCACGACCGGAAAGGCGAGCCAACGCTACGACGGACTGGATCTGATCCTCTATAACGGCGGCTGGCTCGGTCAGATGATCGCGCACAGTTCGTGGGACGGGAATTCCGCCTCGGTCTATATGAAGATCGGGAACCGCACGACGGCAAACCACGACCACGCGGACTCGGGTTCCTTCCAGATCTTCTACAAGGCGCTGCTCGCAGGCGACTCGGGCTACTACGACAAGTACGAGTCGGATCACCACAACAATTACCACCAGGCGACCATCGCCCACAACTCGATCGTATTGAAGGACGGAAACACGATCCTCGGTCAGAAACAGCCGTCCGAGACCACCTCCCTCTCCACCTGGCAGGGCAGTTCCTACAAGATGGGGACCACGAACGGCTTCGCCTACGGCTATTCCGATACGGCGAAAACCAAGCCGACCTACGCCTATATCGCCGGAGATATCGCCGACGCCTACTGCGCGACTACGTTTAAAAGAATCTCTTTGCCGATTGTCGGCACTAAATTAGTCAGAACGACGAGTTCCTCCTCCAATATGGAGCGCTGCGACCGCCGGATGCTCGCGGTCTACGATACCGGGAACGCCGACGTGCCGCTCTACTTCTTCGTCTATGACAATATCACCGCGAAGGACAGCAAGTATCAGAAGGTCTTTCTGCTCCATACCGTGAACGAGCCGTCGATTTCGGGCAAGACCGCGACGGTAACCAACGGCGACGGAAAACTGGTGTTGCAGAACGTGGTCGGCAACTGCACGCTCTCGAAGGTCGGCGGATCCAAACCGGCGAACTGGACGGTGGGCAGCAAAACCTACGCGCTGACCAAGGACGATAAGACCGACGGATACTGGGGACGGCTCGAGGTCGCAACAGCGTCGGGCAACAAGAACAGTATCATGCTGAACGTGATGTACGCCTGCGACAAGAGCAAGAGCCCCTCGGGACAGACCGCGACGGCAATCACCAACAGTTCGGCGGCGACCGGCGCCGTGATCGGTAAGGTCGCGGCGGTCTTCGCCGACGGCGCGTCAAGGCAGACCTCGGCGTTCAGTTTCACGACGAGCGGCTCGGGTACCCTGACCTACTACGTCTCGGGCGTCAAAGCGGGTACTTGGACGGTCAAGGTCGGTTCGACCACGAAGACCGCGACGGCAACTTCCGACGGCGGACTGCTGGTGTTCACCGCCCCTGCGGGAACGGTGACGCTCACTCCGAACTGAAAGAGGTACGCGCGCTTTCTTGAAAGAAAGCGCGGCAAAGAACTTCATTGTCGGGATAATGAAATTGGCAAAACGGCGAGTGCGCTCGCCGTTTTGCGGTTCTATGGACTCCGCTTGACGGATCTTCCCTGCTTTTCAAATTGCAAACCGTTGACCGCGCCGATTCTGGCGCGGTCATTTTCATAGTCCTCAATAAAAACCAACGCCCCGAAACCTTTTTGGATCTTGGGGTTGTTTGGACCTGCCGATCGGATTCGAATTGCAGCGGCGCCGGCGGCGCTGCTATGAAAAACAGCGGCTTGTTCGCGCGATTTTTCATTCATCGGTGAAGAACCGGTTGGCATCTCCCCAAAAAATCAGTTTTTTCCCGAAACCCCGTTGACAAAGTGTAAACGGAATGGTATAATGGACTCACAACGACAAAATGTAAATGAACGGAGGCGCATCTATGAAACTTTCTAGATTATCGCCCGCGGAACTCGAGACTATGTTGGCATTGTGGGAAAACCGGGAGCCCGTTCGTCCCGTCGTCCTGTTGGAGCAAGTCAACCGGACGCACGCGTGGAGCATCTCCACGCTCCAGACGATTCTGACACGTCTGGAGGAGAAGGAAATGGTCCGGATTACCTCGGAAAAGAGACTTCGCTACTGCACCCCGAAGATCACGAAAGAGGAATACGCCGCGATGGAAACGCGCGGACTGATCGAGCGCTTGAGCGACTGCTCTCCGGTTTCGCTGATGGCGGGGCTGATTAACACCGGACGAGTCACCGAGAGCGAACTCGACGAGATTGACGCGCTTCTGCGGGCTGCGAGGGAAAAGTGCGCCTGCGCGGCGACGCCGCCGAGCGACGGGGAAACGGCGTGTCCCGACGGAAACAATAAAGGAGAGCCGGTATGAACGGAACGTTTTTACTGTCCGTTCTGACACTGTTTGCCGCTTCGTCGGTCGTGTTGAGTGGGCTTGTTCTTCTTGCGCTCCGCTTGTTCGGAAAGCGGATCCGCCACGCGGTCTGCTGCCTGATTCTGACGGCGTGCGCGCTCCGGATCCTGATCCCGACCGGGTTCTTCTTTCCCGCGCTGATCCCGTATTCCCTGTCACGGGAAACGACGGTAACAGCGGTAGAGGGCGAGACGCACCGGACTGCGACCGAGGGGGAGGTTGAAGCGACGGTTCCGACCGACGCCGACACGACCGTTCCGCTTGAAGCAGAGCAAGCGGAGCAAAAGAGAAACGATGTAGCCGGATCGGAACGCGAAACTGCCGATCCGATCGCGACCGCACCGACGGGGAGCATGGGAGAAACGAAGAAAACCGACTTTTTCGGGATCCTTCCGTATCTCGTTTCAGCCGTCTGGAGCGGCGGCGCTCTTATCGCTTTTTGCCTGCTCTTCTTCCCGCAGTACTCCGCCTCGCGTAAGATCCGCCGGGACGCGATGCCGGCGCAGGGCGAAACGCTCCGGATCTATGAAGCGGTGTGCCGGGATCTTTCGGGCGTCTCTCGCCCTCGTCTTCTGATCGCGCAAGCAAGCGTCGTTCCGCATTTGTGCGGACTGTTCCGCCCCGCGATTGTCATCGGTAAAACCGACCTTTCGCCGGAGGCGCTCGCCATGGTCTTCAGGCACGAATTGAACCACTATCGCCGCCGTGATCTCTGGATCAGACGGATCCTGTTCGTCGACGTCTGCTGTTTCTGGTGGAACCCGTTGGTGTGGCTCTTTGCCCGTCGGGGGCAGGCGGAAACCGAACTTGCCTGTGACGAGGCGGTTCTAAACGGGCTTGACGCTGACGGACGCTGTACGTACGGTCAGACCATCTTTTCCGTTATGCGGGAGAACCTGCGCACGCCGATCGGACTCAGCGCGGGTTTCTCCGGACAGAGCGACCGGGTAAAGCGTTTCCGTGAACTGCTCGATCCGCAGCCGCGCCGAAGCGGGATTGCGCTTGCGGCGCTTCTGTGCCTGCTTCTCGTCGCTTCCGCCGCCGTCGTCGGCTGTGCGCACAGCAGTTCCGGCGGAACGGTTTTGAAGATTGATTCCAACGAACTCGACGCAAAGCACGTCAAGAATTTGGCGGATAACCTGGAAGCGCCTGAACGCAGCGGCTATCGCTTTACCGGGTGGGAGGTCACTTCCGGACGCGGGAAGGACGGATCGGTTTCGGTCAGTTTCGAGCCGCGATACTCCCCGATCGTCTATTCGGTCCGGTTTGAAACCAACGGCGGGACGCTTCCCGCCGGGACCGAGAACCGTTATACGGTGGAACAGACGTTGCCCGTCCCGACACGCGGGGAAGAGATATTTGCCGGATGGTATTGCGACGCGGGACTGACCAGCCCGGCAAAGACCGTTCCCACCGAAAATAACTGTACGCTCTACGCCGCGTGGCGCGGCGAGAGTACCGCCGGCGATTTTACCGTCTCCGAGCGCGGCGGCGGTCTTACCGTAACCGGGTACCGGGGAAACGGAACCGACGTAACGGTCCCCGCCTATATCAACGGAAAACCCGTATGCGAGATCGGCGTCAACGCGTTCTCGTTCTGCACGTCGTTGCAATCTCTGACGCTTCCCGGATCGGTTTGCCGTATCGGCGCGGGCGCGTTTCGTTACTGCTACCGTCTGGAAACGATCCGCCTCGGCTCGGTCCCGTCCGCCTTGGTCGACCGGAGCGCTTTCGAGGCGTGCTACGCTTTGAAACAGATTGACTTTCCCGGGACCTGGGAACAATGGAGAACGGTCTTCGGCGGGGAGATCGACACACTTTATCACGCAAGTAACTGAAAAGGAAATCAAAGATGAAAACATATCTGAAAACAGGATCCGGCATTCTTCTTTTACTCACGCTTATTTTTGCCCTGTTTTGCTTTGCCTCCTGCGAGAAGGACGGGGAGCACGTGCATTCGTTTAAGGAGACGGTCGTTCCGCCATCCTGTACCGACGGCTATACGCTTCACGTCTGCACGGTCTGCGGATATTCCTATACCGATCAGTATACCGAGGGCATCGGGCATTCGTTTACCGACGAAAAAGTCGACGCCGCCTGCAACGCCAATCAAACGATCAAGCACACCTGCACGGTATGCGGTTACTCCTATTCGGACGAGACCGACGAGCGCGGAACGATCCACGATTATCGGAAAAGCGTCGTCGTCGCTCCGACACACAGCGAGGGCGGCTATACGATCTACCGCTGTACGGGATGCGGGCTGACCGAATACCGCGATCCGACCGATCCCGTCGATTTTTCGGTTGGATTGGAATACAGGACTATTGCCGACGGTACGACCGTTGTCTCGGGCTTCGGGACCTGCAAGGATACCGACCTCGTCGTTCCCGCCGTCAATGAATACGGTCAGGTCGTCTCCGGTTTCGGCGTTGACGATCGCACCGACAGCAGATTAAGCAAAGTCCGTTCGCTCACGATACCCGACGGGTGCGTCTCTATCCCGCTCGGGGAATTCAATCTGCTGACCAATCTGGAAACGCTGACGATCGCGACGATCTCGATGAAATATTCTCTGGAACCGTTGTTCTTCGAGTCGTCCGCCTACGGGGGGTATCCGTCCACGTTTACCACCCTGCACGTCGTCGGTTCCTCGCTCCCGGACGGCGTCACGCTTTCGGGTTGCGATACGCTGACCACCGTTACGCTTGACGAACGGATCACGAAGATCCCCGCGAACTTTTTCAAGAACTGCGTTAAACTGAGCAAAATCGAGTTCTCACCGTCGGTGACCTCGATCGGAAAATTCTCGTTTTACAACACAGCGATCACGTCCTTCACCGTCCCGGCGGGGGTGAAGACCATCCCCGAAAGTGCGTTTGAACTGTGTAAGCAACTCACGAACTTCACTTTCCACGACAGCGTTTCCACGATCGGATATCGGGCGTTCAAGGGCTGCGCAAAACTCGCGTCGCTCGATCTTCCCGGCTCTCTTACCTTGCTGAACGAAGAGTCGTTCGCCGGCTGTTCGTCGCTGAGATCGGTCGAGATCCCGCAGAAGATCGCGTCCCTTCCCAGGTATCTGTTCTCCGGATGTTCCTCGCTCTCCTCCGTCACTCTGCCCGCCGGCGTTACCAAACTCAATTATCAGGCGTTCGCCGGGACCGCGATCAGATCCTTCACCTATCCCGCCACCGTGACCGAGGACGACGGCGCGTTCGCAGGCTGCAAGGCGCTGACCGAGATCCACTATCACGACAAAATGACCAAGATCGGCAGTCTTGCCGGTTGTTCCGGGCTGACGTCGGTTGTGATCCCCAACGGGATCAAGGAACTCCCCATCAATCTCTTCGATGGATGTACGAAACTCGTTGAATTCGTTTTCCCAGAAGGGATCACGCAGATCCCCGCCTACTGTTTCGCGCGTTGTTCCTCGTTTACCGAAATCGTCGTTCCCGATACGGTCACCGAGATCGGGGAATTGGCTTTCTACCAATGCGCAAAACTCCGGAAAGTCGTCCTGCCGGAGGGGATCACCAGGTTGGAACGCGACGTTTTCAGCGAAAGCCCGGTCCTGTCGGAGGTCAATCTTCCGAGTACGCTTACCGAGATCGCAATGCGCGCGTTCAGGAACTGCAAAGGGCTCACCTCGATCGTCCTGCCGTCCTCGCTGACGTCGATCGGGGAGTGGGCGTTCATGGGGTCGGGGCTGACCTCACTGACGCTTGACTGCTCCGCGATCGTCTACCACCACGCGTTCGCGAACTGTGCGTCCTTAAAAACGGTCGATCTCGGCGGGCATCCCCGCTTTGCGGATCAGGTGTTCGAGAACTGCTCCGCACTCGAAACCGTTATTCTCCGGGAAGGTGTCACCGCTATTGCAAATCAGATGTTTGCCGGCTGTCCCTTGATCGCGGAACTGAACTTCCCGTCTACGCTCTCTTATATCGGAGACGACGCCTTTTCGAGTTGTACTCTCCTGACTTCTCTGACACTGCCCGCGTCGATGACGACGATGAAAAGTTCGGCGCTCCGCGGCTGTACGTCGGTCTCGACGCTTACGATACTGGCGTCCGGGCTCGAAGTGAACACGCAGTATATCCCCCTGACGACGCTGATCATCGGCGAGGGCGTCGAGGTGATCGCGCCCGGACTTTGCAAGGATAATACTCTCCTTACGTCGGTCACGCTTCCCGAAAGTTTGCGCGTCATTTCCAAACAGGCGTTTTACGGCTGCACCGCCCTTCGTGAAATCACGTTTCCCGCGTCGCTCGAATCGGTCGGAGAAGAGGCGTTTAGGAATTCGGGACTTACGTCCGTTTCCTTCTCGTCCCCGACGCTTGCGATCGGAACCTCCGCGTTCCGGGAATGCACCTCCGTTTCGGCGGCGAACTTCGGCGACGGGGCGGTCTCGACGACGGGGTACGCCTTCTACGGCTGTACCGCTCTGACCGACCTGTCCGGGACCGCCGGGCTCGCGGTCCGGGATCGTACCGATTTCCCCGCTCGGTTTGAAACCGTGGAGAGTGGAATGCATTTCTTCGGGACGACGCTCCTGTACGTGGAAAACGACTTTATCGACTCGATCGTGGAGATCCCCGACAACGTGACGATGATCGCGACCGGCGCTTTCCGGGATTGCACGGTCTTCCGGGAAGTGCATTTCCCCGCAGGGCTGAAAACGATCTCTCCGTCGGCGTTCCAAGGGTGCACGAGGTTGCAGCGTGTCACTCTTCCCGCCGGACTCACCTCGCTCGGCGAATCGGCGTTCGAGGGCTGCACGTCGCTCACCGAGATCGTTTTCCCCGATCAACTGGAGATCATCCCGTCCCGGGTGGTCTACGGGTGCGATCAGTTGACGACCGTAACGCTCGGAGACGGGCTTCGTGAAGTCGCGTCGGATTTCTACTATCCGAAAAACCAATACAATTCCGGCGCGGCGAAAAGACGGACGGTCTTCCTCGTCAACTATCCGGGAACAGCGGACGAGTGGGCTTCGGTCGAGGGGATCGGCGATTCGTTCTTCGACGTCTGCACGGTCGTTTGCTCCGATCAACGGATCGTGAAAACCATCTATTCGAAAAAAGTCAGCGTCGGCGGATTCTATATCGATTCGGATCTGACACTGACGATCTACGGGAACGGCGTTTTCAATCATCAGTTTTCGATCATTGAGACGCAGTATCTTGCGTTCTTCCGCCGCTTGACGATTTCGGAAGGAATCACCGGATTGACCGACAACAGCATTTATTCGGAACTGATCAAGACGGTTGAAGAGATCGATTTCCCGAGCACTTTGAAGTCGTTTCCGCTCGACAGGTTCATCAATACCCCTTGGTATCGGAACGGTTCCTTCTATGATGAAAACGGACTGTTCATCCTGAACGGCAGTCTGATCCGCGCGTCGTCCGGTCTTTCGGGAAAACTCGAGATACCCGCAACCGTTGCGGAGATCGGCGAAAACGCCTTCTCAAACTGCGCGGATCTGGTTGAAGTCGTTGTTCCGGAAGGAGTCACCAAAATCAACGCAGGCGCTTTCATAAACTGTACCGCGCTGAAAACGGTCGTGCTGCCTTCTTCGCTTCGCGAACTGAACAGTTCGTTCATGAATTGCTCTGCACTCGAAACGCTGACGATCCCGGAAGGGGTGACTACTCTCAAAAACGGCGTCGTCTTTAATTGTGACAGTTTGAAAGTCTTGATCGTGAACGCGCCGGTGAAAGCGACCGATGCGCTGGCATGGTACTGCGATAGTCTCGAAACCGTGGTTCTCGGGAACGGGAGCACGGTTCTCGGGCAAAACGCGTTCAACTCCTGCCCGGCGATTAAGACGCTGGTGGTCCCCGAGAGCGTCACGAAGATCGAAAGCGCGTCTTTGCCCGCCGCCTTCTATTTCGTGTCGGATTCCAATCTGGAGACGATCCGTTCTGCGCTCTCCTCGCGGGTCCCCGCCGATCGGTTCGTTTCCTACCTCTACTCCGAAACCCGGCCCACCTCCGCCGGATACTGGCACTATGACGAGAACGGTCTTCCCGTCCTCTGGGATTGAGCCCGTTTTCTTTCCGCCGCGTCAAAAAGGGAAGCGCCCGCTCGGGCACTTCCCTCTTTTACTTATCAAAACCAAAGCCCCAAGACCTTTTCAGATCTTGGGGTTGTTTGGAGCTGCT
>CAMZBE010000027.1 GCA_947304475.1 uncultured Clostridia bacterium | reverse complement strand
CACGGGCGTCGTGATCGAGAACGAGTACGTCAAGATGGGCGGGATCGAGGTGATCCCGAGTTCAATCGTCGCCGAGAGCATCGCCGACGCGCTTCCCATCGTGCGCAAAGACATTCCCGCGACCAAGAAGAAACAGGCGGTCGAGCGTTCCTCGATCGACCAGCGCATCGACTACCGCTGGATCGACCTCCGCACCGAGGAAAACCAGCTGATGGTCCGGGCGCAGACCGTCTTCGTCAACGCGATGCGGAAGTTCCTTTTGGACACGAACTTCATCGAGATCCACACGCCGAAACTGATCGGCGCGGCGTCCGAGAGCGGCGCGGACGTCTTTGAGGTCAAGTATTTCGACCGCAGCGCCTACCTCGCGCAAAGCCCCCAGTTCTACAAGCAGATGGCGATGGCGGCGGGATTTGAACGCATCTTCGAGTGCGGCCCCGTCTTCCGCGCAGAAAAGTCCTTCACCAACAAGCACACCACCGAATTCACCGGCTTTGACCTCGAGTTCAGTTATATCAATTCCTTCCGCGACGTGATGAGGGTGGAAGAGGAACTGCTTGCCGCCGCCCTGGAAGAAGTGAAGGCGGCTTGCGGCGACGAGATCGAGAAACTCTTCGGGATCCCCGTCGTCATCCCCAAGATCCCCTTCCCCGTCGTGAAACTCGCCGACCTCTACCGCGGTCTGGAGGAGGACTTCGGCTATACCTGCCCCGACTCCGAAAAGGGCGACCTCACCACCGACGCCGAACGCCTCTCCTACGAGTGGGTGAAAAAGCACTACGACCACGAATTCCTCTTCGTCACCGACTACGCGGCGGAGAAGCGCGCCTTTTACCATATGCGGAACGCGGACGGCGTGCCGCAGGGCTACGACCTGATCTGGCGCGGCACCGAGATTACCACCGGCGCGCAGCGCGAACACCGCTACGAGATTTTGAAAAAGCAGGCGGAAGAGAAAGGGCTCGGCGACGACGTGAAGTTCTACCTCGAGTTCTTCCGCTACGGCTGCCCGCCGCACGGCGGCTTCGGCCTCGGCGTCGACCGCCTGACCATGCTGCTGCTCGGACTGCATATCAAGGAGTCGATGTTCCTCTTCAGAGGACCGAACAGACTGACTCCGTAATCGAAACCCGATTTGTCTCCGGACAGATCGGGTTTTCACCGTATCGGCGTTTCTCAATGCCCCCATCCGTTCCGATCGGAGCGAACCATTCAAAAACAGGAGAGTCCATAATGAAACCGTTGAAGCACCCGCTCGTTCTGTTCGCGCTTTTTCTCCTTTTCTGTATGATCCTGACTTCCTGCGAACTGCTGGACGTTCAGACGGCGGGCGGAGCGCCCGCGAGCACGAAGACCGAAACGACCGAAAAAGGAGAGCAGACCGATATGACGACCGCGCGCCAAGCAGAAACAACCGCCGCGCCCGCCACGACCGAAGCGCCCGCCACGACCGAAGCGGCGCCCGTCGTTCCGCCCGTCTACGAGATCCCGACGGATCAGGTGGAGCCGCTCAGCGGAACCATCATGACCAAATCGAACACGTTCAAGGTTATGACGAACTATAAAGGCGCCGTGATCGACCTGACAGAGATCCCCTACGACACCGTGACGATCACCCGGAACGCCGACGTTTCGGAGATGGGGTACGCCTTTCTGACCGCGCTGCCGGAAAAGGACAAAATCCCGTCCTACGCGACCGGGTACAGCAAGGTGATCTGGGACGAAAACGAGACGGCGACGCTCGCGGTGCCCGACGACGCACGGTACCTCTACGTTTACTATCTGGACGCGGGAAAATCGTATCTGCCGTCGTCGATCGTTTTCACCAATACGACGGTGCCGACCACGTTCACCGTCGCCTCCTGGAACATCGGGCATTTCAGCATGGGCAGAAACAAGAACTCCGCGATCCCGGACGATAACTACGCGACCGAAAAGCCGAAGTTCGACTCCTACGTCAACTCGCTCGGCGCGGACGTCCTGATACTGAACGAGTACAGCGCGCTGTTCACCCCCTCGCACGACGCGCGCGAACTCTTCCGACAGTACGCCTCTCCGTTTGAAGGGGAGCAGCGCAATTACAGTTGCAACGCGCTCTACGCGAAATTCCCCCTGAAGAACGTCACGCTCCGCAATTTCGCCTGCAATACCCCCGATACGGTTCTGCATACCACCGCGATCAAGGCGACCGATTACTACTATATCACCGGGGAACTCACCGTCGGCGGCAAAGCCGTGACGATCGTTGCCCTGCACCTCGCGTTCCACGATAACCTGAACCCCGACACCGTTTGCACCAACCAGATGGACGAGTTGATCGCGACCTTCGCCGATACCGAGCGCGTGATCATTCTCGGCGACTGGAACGCCTATCGCGCCGAGTACTACGAACGTTTCGCCGAAGCCGGCTATACCGTCGGCAACGACGGCTCGTTCCTCACCTGTACCGGCTCCAAAACCGGCGGGCTCGAGTGGCCGGTCGATAACATCATCGTCAAGGGAGTTACCATGACCGATTTCCGCGCCGTCAACACTTCTCTCTCGGATCACGTAGCGGTCGCCGCGACCATTACGCTGAAGTGAGGGGTACGCGCGCTTTCTTGTAAGAAAGCGCGGCAAAGAACTTCATTATGGAAATGAAGTTTGCGCACAACTCGTGCCTCGTGTGCGCGGTTCAAAAAACACCGCCTCACCGGTTATTTTTCCTTTGAAAAATGAAAACGCCGCGCGTGCAGGATTGCACGCGCGGCTTGTTTTATGGCTTGTTTTGTTCGATCATCTGTATAAACGCAGGGTTTTCGCGGAGTTTAACGAGCGGCGGGTAGTCGGAAGTCGACAGACGCTCGATCAGGTATTCGACCGGCGACGCGGTTTTGTAGGTTGAAGCGATGCTTTCTTTCAAAACCTCGTCGGTCTCGGCGAGTGCCGTCATCTTTCGCATAGCCGCAAACTCCTCTTCATAGGCAGAAATCACGTCTTTTTCCCCGGCGTTCTCTGCCGTGAGCATCTCTGCAAGCGCGACGCGGATCGCCAGTTCCGCAATACAGAAGAACGCCGTTTCGGGTTCTTCTGAAATCCCGGAAAAAAGCGCGGCGGCGTTTTTCAACTGTACGCATTTTTCAGACTGCGAAAGAGAAGGATCAAAGCGGATCATACGCGCATATTTGATCGAAAAAACGTCGAGCATTCCGTAACAGTTGCGCCTGTTCCAATATCGGAACTCCGGCGTATCTTTTGTGAACAACTGTTCGATTGCGATCGGTCTTTGCCACGCCGGAAGCGTCGAAAGCAGTTGTAACGCCTCGTCCGTCTTTCCCCGCGCGTGCAACAGTTTGGCTTTGACCGTAACGGCGTCTGCGCGAAGATCGTCCCGCGTACATCCGTCAAGCATACAGTCGCAGATTCCGGCAAGTTCGTCCCCGTTTTGAAAAAGTGCCGACGGATCGTTGTTCGCACGCCCGCCCGCGAGTTCCCACAAATACAGATCCATAATGCGATAATCGTGCGGATACCGTTTTCTTGCGTCACGGATCAGCCGATCGCGCTTTTGGATTTCTCCCGACAAAGAGTATTTCCCGTATTCCGCAAGGATGCGTTCAACGTCCTGTTTCTCCTTTTCTTCATCGTAGCCGATCAGTTCGTCCACGCTGACGCCGAAGATCGACGCCAGAGGATAAAGAAGCGTAATGTCGGGATATGTGTTTCTCGCTTCCCATTTGCTGACCGCCGCCGACGAGACCGAAAGCAACTCCGCGAGTTGCTCCTGCGTGATCCCCTTTGCCTGCCGCAACCGTTTGATGTTTGTGCCGATGTTCAGTTCCATTCTTGTTTCTCCTTTCAGCTTTTTCGTGAAGGAAACAGCGCCGTTCCTGTTTGTATTCTATCATATCCCCAGAAAGGAAACAAGCGAAACCAAGGAAAGGTTATCTTAACCTGCGGTTAAAAATTTTAACGACGTCCCATGTCGGGTGGTCACTTTTAGTCTTCCTGCCTGCGCCAGCCCGTGACGGACTGACGCCGTTTTGCGGTTCTATAGACGAAACTTTCATCGTCCCTTTCTCTTTCGGCAAAACAAAACGTTGCCCGCGCCGTTCGGCGCGGGCAACTCATAGTTTTTGCCGCTTGCGGCAAAATCATAACCGCTCCGAAGGAGCGTCATAACGGTTTCGCGGGGAGTGATCCCCGCGAAACCCATAACTTATCTGATGATCTTTCCCTCATAAATCAAGTGAGCATCACCCGTCAGGATCACGTCTCCGTTCTCCTTCACGCACACCGACAGATCCCCGCCGGGCAGTTCGACCGTGATCTCGCTGTCGGTCTTGCAGTAACCGTTCCAGACGGCGGCGACGGCGGCGGCGACGGCGCCGGTCCCGCAAGCGGCGGTCTCGCCGTTCCCGCGTTCGTAGACGCGCATCGAGAGAACCGTCGGGCTGACCACCCGGACGAACTCGGTGTTGACGCGTTCGGGGAAGAGCGGCGCGTACTCGAACTGCGGGCCGACGACCGAAAGATCGATCTTCTCGGGGTGTTCGGTGAACACCACGCAGTGCGGGTTGCCGACCGACAGGCAGGTGACGCGGTACTCGGTCGTGCCGATTTTGACCGGACGGTCAATCACGTCGTCGCCGTCCAGCGTGCACGGGATCTCCCCGGGCTTGCGTTTCGGTTTGCCCATATTCACCCCGACCATCGTCACGCGACCGAACGAGGTGTGCAGCGTCAGTTCGCGGATCCCCGCCTCGGTCTCGACCGTCACGGCGTCCCGCTTGACGAAGCCGTTATCGTACAGGTACTTCCCGACGCAGCGGATGCTGTTCCCCGCCATCACGCCGTCCGAACCGTCGCGGTTGCAGACGCGCATCTTCACGTCGGCTTTGTCCGACGGCAGCAGCACGACCATTCCGTCCGCCCCGATTCCGAAGCGGCGATCGCAGAGTTCGACGGCAAGCGACTCAGCCCCGTCGAGCGGCTCTTTTCTCGCGTCGATCAGGATATAGTCGTCGCCCGATCCTTCCATCTTCGAGAAGGCGATAGTGCGTTTTTCACGCCGCATGGCGTTCAGATCCACCGGTTCGGTGTTCTTTTCGGAATAGCCGCTCGCGATAACGTCCGCCATCGCGTTTGCCGTGTCGAGCGACGTCAGGCACAGGACGCCGAGCGTCAGCGCCTTTCTGTGCAGGGCGATATACTCCGAGAGCGTTTCGTCGTAGAGCGCGCCGGTATAGACGATGTAGTGGATCTTGCCCTCTTCGAGCAGTTTCCACATCCCGTCCTGTTCCCGGATGCCCGGTACGACGTTGACCGGAATGCCGAGTTGCCGGATGGTTTCGGCGGTGCCGGGGGTGGCGTAGACCGTCATTCCGAGGTCGCGGACCTTGCGCGAAAGCCCGATGATCTCGCCGTAGTCGTGGTCGTCCACGCTGATGAAGATGCCGGTTTCCCCGCCGTCGCGCGGGTTCTGAAGACGGAAACCGGCGGAGGTCATCCCCTTGAACAGCGCCTCGCGAATGTTCTTGCCGATCCCGAGCACCTCGCCCGTCGATTTCATTTCCGGTCCCATATACGAGTTGGCGTCGGACAGTTTCCCGAACGAGAAGACCGGCACCTTGACCGTCACGTAGGGCGGCGCCTGATAGAGCCCGGTACCGTAGCCCAGCGACGCGAGTTTTCCGCCGGTCATCACCGAGGCGGCAAGATCCACCATCGGCACCCCGGTCACCTTGCTGATATACGGAACGGTGCGCGAGGCGCGCGGATTGACCTCGATGACGTAGAGTTCGTTTTCAAAGATCAGGTACTGGATGTTCACCAGCCCCTTGGTCCCGAGCGCGAGCGCCAGTTTTTCGGAGCACTCGACGATCTTTTGGATCATGCGGTCGTCCACCGAATACGGCGGGTAGACGGCAATCGAGTCGCCGCTGTGCACGCCTGCCCGCTCGATGTGCTGCATAATCCCGGGGATCAGGACGTTCTCGCCGTCCGAGATGACGTCGACCTCGAGTTCCGGTCCCATCATGTACTTGTCGACCAGCACCGGGTTGTCGATTCCGGTCGAAAGGATCCGCGCCATATACTTTTTGACTTCGGCGGCGGTATGCACGATGGTCATGTTCTGCCCGCCGATGACGTAGGACGGGCGGAGCAGGACGGGATAACCGAGCGTTTCGGCTGCGGCAAGCGCCTCTTCGGTCGTGACGACGCCCATGCCGCGCGGACGTTTGATCGAGAACTGTTCGAGCAGACGGTCGAAACGTTCGCGGTCCTCCGCGACGTCGATCCCCTCGGCGGACGTGCCGAGGATCGTGACGCCGGCTTTGTCAAGAAACGCGGTCAGTTTGATCGCGGTCTGCCCGCCGAACGCAACCACGACGCCGATCGGGTTCTCCGCCCGGATCACGTTCATCACGTCCTCGGGCGTCAGCGGCTCGAAGTAGAGACGGTCGGCGGTGTCGTAGTCGGTGGAAACGGTCTCGGGGTTGTTGTTGATGATCGCCACGTCGTAACCCAGTTCCTTCAAGGTCCAGACGCAGTGCACCGAAGAATAGTCGAATTCGATCCCCTGCCCGATCCGGATCGGTCCCGAACCGAGGACCAGGATCACGGGTTTGCCGGATTTTTGGAAACTCCGCGCCTCGCACCCCTCGGCGTTTGGCACCGAATAGAAGTAGGGTTTGTCGGTCCCGAAGACAGACGCGCAGGTCTTGACGATGCGGTAGCCGAAGGGCGTTTCGCTCTTCGGTTTGGTCCCCGAAAGCCGCTCGAGCGCCTTGTCGGTGTAGCCGAGTTCCTTGCCTTCTTTCAGAAGGTCGTCGGTCAATCCACCCTTGATCTTCTCTTCAAAGTCGGCAAGAAGTTTGATTTTGTTCAGAAAATACGGATCGATCGCGGTGATCCGGTAGATCTCGTCGATCGACACCCCCGCCTTGATCGCCTCAAACACGGTGAACAGGCGCCGGTCGTCCTGGTCGCCGAGACGTTCGAGAACCGTCCGTGTGTCGAGCGGCGGGAGGTTCAGCGTATCGGCGCCGATTTCGGCGCCCCGGATCGCCTTCATCAGGGCGGCTTCGAAGGTCGGGGCGATCGACATGACTTCCCCCGTCGCCTTCATCTGCGTACCCAGCCGCCGGCTCATACCCGCAAACTTGTCGAACGGGAACTTCGGATACTTGACCACGATATAGTCGACCGCGGGCTCGAACCCCGAGAGCGAAGCCCCTGTCTTCGGGTTTCTGATCTCCTTCAGCGTGTAGCCGAGGGCGAGCCGCGTCGTCACCTTCGCGATCGGGTACCCGGTCGCCTTGGACGCGAGCGCGGAACTGCGCGATACGCGCGGGTTGACTTCAATGACGGCGTACTCGCTGCCGTCGGGTTTTAATGCGAACTGGCAGTTGCACCCGCCGATCACCCCGATCGCCGCGACGATATCGAGCGCCGCTTGCCGGAGCATGGAAAACTCCCGATCGGAGAGTGTCAGGGCGGGGGCGGCGACGATCGAGTCGCCGGTATGCACGCCGACGGGATCGACGTTCTCCATCGAGCAGACCGAGACCGCCTCGCCGGTACTGTCCCGCATGGTCTCGAACTCGATCTCTTTCCACCCGGCGATGCTCTTCTCAATCAAGACCTGCGTGATCGGGGACAGATCCAGCCCCGGCCCCGCGATGTCGATCAGTTCCTCGGGGGTTGCGGCGATACCGCCGCCCGTACCGCCGAGCGTGAACGCCGGACGGACGATGACGGGATAGCCGATTTTTTCGGCGACGGCAAGGCATTCCTCGACCGTGTTCGCGATGTCCGAGGGAACGCAGGGCTGCCCGATCCCCTCCATGGTCTCCTTGAAGAGTTCGCGGTCCTCCGCGCGGTCGATCGCCGCGACGTCGGTACCGAGCAGGCGCACGCCCGCCTCTTTCAGAAAACCTTCTTTTTCAAGTTGCATCGCGAGCGTCAACCCGGTCTGCCCGCCGAGCCCCGCAAGCAGCCCGTCGGGCTTCTCGCGCAGGATGATCCGTTTGACCGACGTGACGGTCAGCGGCTCGAGGTAGATCTCGTCCGCCAGATGCTTGTCGGTCATGATGGTCGCGGGGTTGGAGTTGACGAGGACCGTGTTGATCCCTTCCTCGCGCAACACGCGGCACGCCTGCGCGCCCGCGTAGTCGAATTCGGCTGCCTGCCCGATCACGATGGGGCCGGAGCCGATTACCAGAACCTTTTTGATACTTTGATCTTTCGGCATAATCTTTTCGTCCCGTTTCAAAAAGAAATTTCAGGTCGTCTTACAGCGTCGCCGCCATGACCGCCTTGATGGTATGCATACGGTTTTCCGCCTCTTCGAACACGAGAGACGCCGGTCCCTCGAACACCTCGTCGGTGACCTCCATCGCGTCGCGGCCGAATCTTTCGCACATCTCGCGGCCGATCGCGGTGTTCTTGTCGTGATAGGCGGGCAGGCAGTGCAGGAAGATCGCGTCCCGCCGCCGCCATGACCGACGCGTTCACCTGGTAGGGGGCGAGCGCCTTCACGCGCTGGTCCCAGACCTCGACGGGCTCGCCCATCGAAACCCAGACGTCGGTATAGATCGTGTCTGCTCCCTTCGCCGCCTTGATCGGATCGCTTTCAAACGCGATCGTCGCCCCGGTCTCTGCGGCGATCTTTTCGCAGGTCGAGACAAGATCGGCGGAGGGTTTGTACTCCGCGGGCGAGCAGGCGACGAAGTGCAGTCCCATCTTCGCGCACCCGACCATCAGCGAGTTGCCCATATTGAAGCGGGCGTCGCCGTAGTAGACGAGTTTCCTGCCCGCGAGCGTCCCGAAGTGCTCCCGGATCGTCAGGAAATCGGCGAGGATCTGCGTCGGGTGGAACTCGTCGGTCAGACCGTTCCAGACCGGGACCTTCGCGTATTTCGCAAGCGTCTCGACGATCTCCTGCCCGTACCCGCGGTACTCGATCCCGTCGAACATGGAGCCGAGCACGCGGGCGGTATCGGCGATGCTCTCCTTGCGCCCGATCTGCGATCCCGACGGATCGAGATAGGTCGCGCCCATGCCGAGGTCGCGCGCCGCCACCTCGAACGAACAGCGCGTTCTGGTCGAGGTCTTTTCAAAGATCAGGGCGACGTTCTTGCCCTGATGGATCGCGTGAGGGATCCCCGCCTTTTTCTTCGTTTTGAGATCCGCCGCCAGATCGAGCAGATACGCGATCTCGGCGGGGGTAAAATCGAGCAGTTTCAGAAAGTCCCTGCCCTTAAGAGAAACAGTAGCCACCGTTTTTACCTCGCTTACAGTACTTTGGAAAGGAACGACTTCAGCCGTTCGCTCTTGGGGTTGCCGAAGACCTCGGCGGGCGTACCCTCTTCCGCGATCACGCCTTCGTCGAGGAAGATGACGCGGTTGGACACCTCGCGGGCAAAACCCATCTCGTGCGTCACGACCACCATCGTCATGCCGCTTTCGGCAAGTTCCTTCATCACGTCCAGAACCTCGCCCACCATCTCGGGATCGAGGGCGGACGTCGGCTCGTCGAAGAGCATCACGTCGGGCTCCATACAGAGGGCGCGGACGATCGCCACGCGCTGTTTCTGCCCGCCCGAAAGTTGGTTGGGATAGGAAGCGGCGCGGTCGGCAAGCCCGACGCGGGCAAGCAGCGTCATCGCCTTCTCTTCCGCCTCTGATTTGGTGAACTTTT
>CAMZBE010000026.1 GCA_947304475.1 uncultured Clostridia bacterium | reverse complement strand
TTCGAGCGGTTCGTAGTGCGGCGTGAACCCGCAGCCGGTCGCCGTGTTGACGATCAAGAGCACCTTGCCCGCGTAGTCGGAGAGGGAAACCTCGTTCCCCTGACGGTCCTTGACTTTGAAATCATAGACGGTTTTCATGGTTTTATCTCCTTTTCTTTAATCAAACGATTTGGCGAATTCTCCCGCGCGGGAGAGGTCGGCTTCGGTGGGGCGCCCCTTGTTGATGAAGATCCAGGACGCCGCGCAGTGGAACTCCTTTTCAGAGAGGGGAATTCCGAGGCGGTCGGTCGCTTTTTTGACGGCTTTCCAGGTCGATTTGCCCGAGGCGGACGTGTTCATGTTCACGACCTCGCCGATCATGTCGCGGTTCCGTTCGAGAAATTCCGTCACTTCCCGGTCGACGTTCGCCGCGTACATCGCGTTGAGCAGAAAGAGGCGGTCGACCTTTTCGGTCAGATCGTTTTCGACCGGAAGCGCCTCGATCCCGAGAGACGCCGAGACGGCGGCGGCAAGTTTTGCCGTGTTCCCCTTTTTGGAGCGCGTAAAGAAACGGATTGCGGTTTTCATTGTTCGTTCTCCTTTTTTTCTTTTTCTTCGTCGAGTATTTTGTAGAGGATCCGATAGAGTTCCGTCGCCTCTTCGACTGAGAGCCGGAACTCCTTTGCGATACAACCGGGCACCGGGAGCGCCGCGTCGCGCAGTTCCCGTCCCGCCCGCGTCAGCGTGATGACGAGGTTGCGTTCGTCGGTCTCGTCCTTTGCCTTCTCGATATACCCCTTGTCCCGCAGTTTCCGGAGCAGGGGAGCGAGGGTGTTCGATTTCAGGGACAGCGCCTCGCAAAGGACCTTTTCGTTCGCCCGCCCCTTTTCCCACAGCACCATCATCACGATATACTGGGTGTAGGTCAAGTCGAGTTTTTCAAGCAGGGGCTGGTACTTCCGCGTGATCAGATTGGAAACCGCGTAGAGCGGAAAGCAGAGTTGATTTTGCAGGCGGAGCGCCTCGTATCTGTCGTCCATTTTCATCACCTCACCCCAATTATATCGCACGCGACATAATTTGTCAAGGGGGTTCGCAAAATATTTTTTGAAAAAAACGAAACCCGATCCGTATTTTGGATCGGGTTCGCAAGAATTATTCGGTTTCGTTCGGGTTTTCGCCGCGGCGGCGCGTTTTTCATTGTTACAGCGTTTCGGCGTTCCAGTCGAACCGGTTATACTCTTCTCCCGCAAGGGTTTTCCAACGGAAAGCGCCGCCCTCAAGCGTCATATAGCCGCGGGGCGAACCTTCCTTCGGGATCGAGACCGAGCCGGGGTTCATGCAGACGATCCCCGAAACCGTTTCGCATAGCGGGACGTGCGTGTGCCCGTAGAGCAGGACGTCGCCCTCTTTCAGCGGGGGCAGATTGTCCCGGTTGAAAGCGTGTCCGTGCGTCGCGAACATCGTATGATCGCCCTCCGCGAGCAGGCAGTAGTCCCCGAGAACCGGGAAGTTCAGCATCATCTGGTCGACCTCGGCTTCGCAGTTCCCGCGCACCGAAAGGATCTCGCCCCGCCGGGCGTTCAGCAGTTCCGCGACCTTCTTCGGCGCGTATCCGTCGGGCAGGTCGTTGCGCGGCCCGTGGTAGAGGAGATCCCCGAGCAGGAGCAGACGGTCCGCGCCTTCCCGGTCGTACGCTTCAAGCAGTTGTTCCGTATAGGTTGCCGATCCGTGCAGATCGGACGCGATCAGGTATTTCATCGTTCGTCCCCGAAAAGGTTTTGGTTTCCGGCTTCTCGCCGGTACGGTTTAATTATAGCAAAAAGCGAAAACGATTGCAAGAGGAACCCTTCGGTGCGCCCCCGATCTTCCCGGCTTTGCTCGGGGATTTGCTTTTTCTTCGATTTTGTGGGCTTCTCTGCTTGACAAACCCTTTTTTCCGTGTTATAATACACCTTGCGAAAAAAGAATACCGGGGTGTGGCTCAGTTTGGTAGAGCGCTTGGTTCGGGACCAAGAGGCCGCTGGTTCGAATCCAGTCACTCCGACCAAACAGAGGGCGGGAGCGTTTGCTCCCGCCCTCTGTTTGCCCGAAGCGCCTGTCTCGAACCAGCCGACTTTTCGCTGCGAAGCGGTGAAAAGTCTATTGTCCCGCCATCCGAAAAAGCCGTCCTTTTACGAGAGTTCGGCGGGACAAGCGGGTAGCGCCCGCTCGCGGGCACGTCGAATCCAGTCACTCCGACCAAAGACGCCCCCGCGCACACGGCGCGGGGGCGTCTTTGCGTGGCGAATGCATTCGCCATATTTGTTACAACTCGATTTTTGCCTCCCGGTCGTTATACGCTTGAAAGACTCTTTTCAGATCTGCGGCGGCGGCTTCGGGCGTATCGTAACCCGCAGCGTTGCTGTTCCCGAACCAGAGCCAACAAGTGTTTGGGCGACCGTTCAGCGTTGCCGGTCCCTGAACAACGCCGAATCCCGTAAACTTACAGACGGTCTTTTTGTCCCGACTCAAAACCGTTAATGTGTATTCGTCTCCCTTTGGCTTGTTCAGATAGGCGGGCATCAATTCGTCCAGATTTTCTTCAAGCAGGTCGGGTAACTTCTGTTCCAGCGCCTCGGCGACCGCCTCCCGGACGATCTCGGAGAGGTTTTTTTGTTTTTCTTTCGGTTGAATCCCGAAGAGTTCGTCCAAAGTGATCCCGAGCGCGGCGGCGATCGGGGGGATCAAAACCACGTCGGGCAAAGATAGTCCGGTTTCCCATTTGGAAACGGTGCGGCTCGTTACCCCGACGGCTTCGCCGAGTTGTTCCTGTGTGAGACGCTTCTCTTTCCGATACTTTGCGATTTGTTGACCGATATTCATTTTTCGTCCTCCCGTTTCTGTTTTCAATTTGATTATACCAAAAAGCGAGCGCGGAGTAAACACATCATTCGGAGAACGGCGAAAAAAACAGTTGTGAAAACAGGAACGAGCCGGAGAGTTTTGTCTCGGAAACGGAGAGATGCGGGCGCGTTGCGCCCTGTCGATATACTGCGCAGCGCGCCGTTCGATATAATTGCCGCGTCGCGGCAATTTCGATATGCGTCGCGCCTGTGCCACGACGCTCGAAATAACGCCCGCCGATGGTTCGGCGGGCGTTAAGTTTATAGACCGAAAGCAAAGAGAGCCGAGAGAGGTCCGTTTTTGAAACCGCGCACACGAGGAACGAGTGGTGCGCTAACTTCATCCCATATTGAAGTTCTTTGTCGCACTTTCTTACAAGAAAGTGCGCGTACCTTCTCCCGTCACTCCGCGCAGTTCGCGCGGACGTACCTTTCCCCGTCTCCGTCACTCCGCGCAGACGGCTTTGATGATTTGCGCGGCTTTTGCGAGGAGTTCGTCGGGGATATTCAGGGCGGGGGCGAGGCGGACCTTATCCTTTGCAGAGAGACAGAGGACGCCGCGGTCGCGGCAGGCGGCGAGCACCTCGGAGGCGGGCTTGGTCGTTTTCAGCCCGAGCAGCAGTCCCATACCCGAGACCGACTCGATTCCCTTCGCGCCTTCAAACGCGGAGCGGAGAAACGCGCCCTTACGGCGCACGCCGGCGAGCAGTTCGTCGTCGATCCGGGAGAGGATCGAGAGAGCGGCGGCGCAGCAGACGGGGTTCCCGCCGAAGGTCGAGCCGTGATCGCCGAAGCCGAAGACGTTTTCCACCTTTTCCCCGAGCAGGGTAGCGCCGAGCGGCAGACCGCCCGCGAGCCCTTTCGCGGTCGAGACGATATCCGGTTTCAGCCCGTATTTCATATAGGCGTAGAGTTTCCCGGTGCGCCCGTTCCCGGTCTGCACCTCGTCGACGATCAGGAGCACGTCGTTTTCGGCGCACCAGTCGGCGACCTCGCGCGCAAACGCCGGATCGAGCGGCAGAACGCCGCCCTCGCCCTGTATGCACTCGATCATCACCGCGGCGAGCGGGGAAGACTTGTGCAGCGCGTCGAGTTCGTCGGTCCCCGCGTTGGGCGTGACCGACGCAAATCCCGGCGTCAGGGGTTGGTAGAGTTCGTGGTAGTGATCCTGCCCCGTCGCGGCAAGTGTGGTCAAGGTCCTGCCGTGAAAACTGTTCTGCATGGTCGCGATCGTGTAGCGGTCGGCACCGTACTTGTCGGCGGCGTACTTGCGCGCCGCCTTGATCGCGCACTCGTTCGCTTCCGCGCCCGAGTTCGAGAAGAAGACCTTTTTCATTCCGGTCTTCAAACAGAGCATTTCGGCGAGATCGGAGCAGGGGGTGGTGTAAAAAAGATTCGACGTATGCTGGACTTTTCCGATCTGCTCGATCACCGCCGCCTGCCATTTTTCGTCCGCGATTCCGAACGCCGTCACCCCGATCCCCGAGGTCAGGTCGATATATTCGCGCCCGTCCTCGCCGAGAAGCAGCGAGCCTTTGCCCGAGACGATCGCGACGGGAAAGCGGTTGTAGGTCCCCGCGACGTAGGTTTTGTCTTTTTCAAATACCGTCATGTTCAGTCTCCGTTCGGTTTTACCATCGTACCGGCGCCCTCGTCGGTCAGCAGTTCCATCAGGATCGAGTGCGGGATCCTGCCGTCCATAATGACCACGCGCTTCACCCCGGCGCCGATCGCCTTCACGCAGCAGTCGACCTTCGGGATCATACCGCCCGAAATGACGCCCTGCTCCCGCAGATGCGCCGCCTCGTCCACCGTGATCTCGGAGATCAGGGAAGCGGGATCGTCCTTGTCGCGGAGAATGCCCGCGATGTCGGTCATCAGCAGCATGCGTTCGGCGCCAAGCGCCCCGGCGATGTACGCCGCGGCGGTGTCGCCGTTGATATTGTAGGCGTTGCCCGCGCGGTCACAGCCGATGGTCGAGACCACCGGGATATACCCCTTTTCAAGCAGGTCGGTGATGGGCGCGGGGTGGATCTTCACCACTTCGCCGACGTACCCGAGCCGCGGATCCTTCTGCACCGCTTCGATCAGCCTTCCGTCCATGCCGGACAGACCGACTGCGCGCCCGCCTTTGTTTTCGAGCAGGTTGACCAAGGTTTTGTTCACCTTACCGGCGAGGACCATCTGCACGATGTCCATCGTCTCGGCGTCGGTGACGCGCAGACCGTCGACGAACTCGGGCTTCTTCCCGAGTTTCTCCATCAGCCCGTTGATCTCGGGACCGCCGCCGTGGACCAGCACGACCTTCACCCCGATCAGGGCGAGCAGCACGACGTCCTCCATCACCTGCGCCTTCAGGGTGTCGTCGATCATGGCGTTGCCGCCGTACTTGACGACGATGGTCTTTCCGTTATAGCGTTTGATGTTTGGGAGCGCCTGCACCAGTACCTCGGCGCGCTCGTGATTGGTGATCGCGTTCAGCATTTTCGTTTCCTTTCAGATCAGGTGCGGTAGTCGCCGTTGATCTTCACGTAGTCGTAGGTCAGGTCGCAGCCCCAGGCGTTCGAGCATTCGATGCCGGAGTTAAGGCAAACCAGGATCTCGATCTCCTTCTCGGAGAGGATCTTCTTCGCCGTCTCTTCCGAGAACTCCACGCCGCAGCCGTTTTTGCAGACCGGGATCGTGCCCGCAACGCTTGAGAACGCGACGTCGATCTTGTTTACGTCGACCTTCGCGCCGCTGTACCCGATCGCGCAGAGGACGCGTCCCCAGTTGGCGTCGGCGCCGAACATCGCGGCTTTGAGCAGGCTCGAGCAGATCACGCTCTTCGCCACCGTGCGGGCGGTTGCTTTACTGTCCGCGCCGGTCACGCGGCATTCGAGAAGGCGCGTCGCGCCCTCGCCGTCGCCGGCGATCAGGCGGCAAAGCGAGACCGTCACCGAGTTGAGCGCCGCCATGAAGACCGAAAAGTCCTCGCCGTCCCCTTCAATCACGGGGTTGCCCGCCATGCCGTTCGCCAATATCGTCACCATGTCGTTTGTCGAGGTGTCGCCGTCGATACTCACCATATTAAAGGTGTCGCGGACGTCGGTGGAGAGGGCGCGCTGCAGGATTTCGGGCGAGATCGCCGCGTCGGTCGTGATGAAGACGAGCATGGTCGCGAGATTGGGGTGGATCATACCGCTCCCCTTCGCGATCCCGCCGATCTTGCAGGTCTTGCCCGAAAGGGTGAACTCGACCGCTACCTCTTTCATGATCGTATCGGTGGTCATGATCCCCTCGGCGGCGAAGCCGCTGCCGTCCGCCGTCAGTCCGGCGGCAAGAGAGGGAAGTCCGTTTTCGATCGGGGTGACGTCGAGCGGTTGCCCGATCACGCCGGTCGAAGCCACGATCACGTCGTCGGGGTTGATCCCGAGCACCTTCGCCGTCGCTTCGCAGGTCGCCTCGGCTACCTCGATCCCGTTGGCGTTGCAGGTGTTGGCGTTCCCGCTGTTGCAGACGATCGCGCGGGCGACGCCGTTTTCGAGATGTTTCTTGGTGACGAGCAGGGGCGCGCCCTTGACCAGATTGGTCGTGTAGACCGCCGCCGCGGCGGCGGGCGCCTCGCTGACGATCAGCGACAGGTCCCGCTTGGTGCGGTTCTTGCGGATCCCGCAGTGGATCCCGTTCGCCTTGAACCCTTTTGCGGCGCAGACGCCGCCACTCACAACTTTCACTTTCCAAAATCCCCTTTTCTTTATCCGAGTACCAACCCGGTCGTCTCGGGCAAGCCGAGCGCGATATTCATATTCTGGATCGCCGCGCCCGACGCACCCTTGCCGAGATTGTCGAAGCGCGAGACGAGAAGGATCCGTTCGTCGTTCCCGAACACCGAGATCTCCATGTCGTCCCGTCCGGCGAAAACGCCCGCCGAGAGCAGTCCGTCGGCGTCCGCCGCCCCCGACCAGGTGACGACCGGACCGCGGTAGACCGAGCGGTACAGGTCGATTACGTCGGAAACCGTGCCGCGGAGCAGGTCGGCGGAAAGTTCCACCGTCACCGCCATCCCCGCGTAGAACGAGGAGACGATCGGGGCGAAGAGCGGCGGGCGCGAAAGCCCGGAGATCAACTGCATCTCGGGCAGATGCTTGTGCGCCTGCGAGAGCCCGTAGATCCGGGGGGCTTGCAGGCGTTTGGCGATGGCGGGATCCTCGTATTCGGCGATCATCTTCTTCCCGCCGCCCGAGTATCCGGTGAGCGAGAAGCAGGAGAGGGAAGCGTCCCGATCAAGCAGTCCCGCCGAAACCAAAGGAGCGACGAGCGAGACGAATCCGCTGGCGTGACAGCCGGGGTTCGCGATCCGGTTCGCCTTCGCGATCTTCTCCCGCTGCCCCGCGAGTTCGGCAAACCCGTAGGTCCAGCCGGGGGATACCCGGTGCGCCGTCGAGGTGTCGATCACGATCGTTTTCGCGTCCCCGACAAGCCCGACCGCTTCGCGCGCCGCGTCGTCGGGAAGACACAGGAAGGCGACGTCCGCTTCCGCGAACCGTTCCGCGCGCGCTGCGGGATCCTTCCGCTTTTCGTCGGGGAGCGTCAGTAGCGCGATATCCTCACGCGCAGAGAGCCGCTCGCGGATCCGAAGCCCGGTCGTTCCGGCGCTTCCGTCAATGAAAACCTTGGTCATAGTACGCCCCTTCCCAATGGATATGAATAATTATACAACTCGTTTTCTTGTATGTCAAGATATTTTAAGAAAATATTTTTGCGCAAATTGTATAAAATGCGAATATATGCAATCAAAAGCCGAGAAAGATGTATAAACGCCGTTCCCGCTTTCATTATAGCGCGTTCGCGCAAGAAAAGCAAGAGGCGTCCCGCCGTCAAGCGGGGCGCCGTTTCCGTTTTTTCAGAGTGCGTCCGCCATATCGAGAATCAGGCGTTCGCTCTTTTCCCAACCGAGGCAGGCGTCGGTGATGCTCTTTCCGTAGACGCCGCCGCCGATCGGCTGGTTGCCGTCCTCAATGTAACTTTCGACCATGAAGCCCTTGACCAGTTTCCGAAGATCCGGGTTGTAGCGGCAGGAGTGCAGCACTTCCTTCAAGATCCGGGGCTGCTCGAACGGGTTCTTGCCGCTGTTGGCGTGGTTGCAGTCGACGATGACGGCGGGGTTCCGCACCTGCCATTTCAAAAAGAGTTCGGCGAGGTGGACCAGCGATTCGTAGTGGTAGTTCGGGAAGGTCGCTCCGGTGTTGTCGACGAAGCCGCGCAGGATCGCGTGGGCGTAGGGGTTGCCGCCCGAGCGTCCCTCCCAGCCGCGGTAGATGAAATCGTGCTGATGCTGGGCGGCGAGGATCGCGTTCATCATGACCGAGAGGTCGCCGCTGGTCGGGTTCTTCATTCCGACGGGGCACTCGATCGCGCTCGCGGTCAGGCGGTGCTGCTGATCCTCGACGCTCCGCGCGCCGACCGCCACGTAGCCGAGCAGGTCGTCGAGATACTTGTGGTTCTCAGGGTAGAGCATTTCGTCGGCGCAGGCGAAACCGGTCTCCTTGACCGCGCGCATATGCAGTTCGCGCGTCGCGATGATGCCCTTGAAGAGGTCGGGATCACCCGCGGGGTTGGGCTGATGAACCAGCCCCTTGTAACCCTCGCCCGTCGTGCGGGGCTTGTTGGTATAGATGCGCGGGACGATCAGAATCTTGTCTTTCACCTTTTCCTGCACCGGGATCAGGCGGGTGATATAGTCGATCACGCTGTCCTCGTTGTCGGCGGAGCAGGGACCGATGATCAGCGCCATCTTGTCGCTTGCGCCGGAGAAGATGGCTTTCAGTTCGGTCAGCCGCCGCTCGACGGTCTCCTCCATCTCCCGGGTGACGGGGTACATCTCCTTGGTCTCCATCGGGATCGGGAGTTTGCGTTTGAAGTTCATGTTCATTTCGGGTTCCTCTTTCGAATGGTGATCACTTATTAAAATAGGCGCGGCGTTCGGTCGAGAGCCGCATCTTCGCCCGCAGTCCCTCGGCGTCGCCCTCGGCGAGCAGACGGCGCATCTCCGAAAATTCGGAGATGAACAGATCCATCTGTTTCAGAAGGTCGTCGCGGTTCAGAAGGAAGAGTTCGCTCCACATCGCGTCGTTGATGCGCGCGATGCGCGTCAGGTCGCGGAAACTGTCGCCGGTGTAGTCGACCAGGTGCCGGTTGTCGGAACAGGTCATCAGCGACACGGCGATGCAGTGGGTGAGTTGGGAGAGAAAGCCGATCATCTCGTCGTGTTCCTCGGGCGACAGGACGCTGACCTTGCGGAAACCGAGGATGCGTCCGAGATCCTTGCACCATTCGATCGCCTCGGGGGTATTCTTGTCGGTCGGGGTGACGATGTAGTTGGCGTTATAGAAGATCCGCTCGTCGCTGTTCTCGACGCCGTAGACCTCGCGCCCCGCCATCGGGTGGGACGCGATGAACTCGACGTCGGGGCGGAGCATCGCCTGAATATCGTAGACGATGCAGCGTTTCACGCCGGTCACGTCGGTCAGGCGGGCGCCGGGTTTCAGGTACTTCTGGTAGTCGCGGATCCATTCCTTGAACACCCCGGGATACAGGGCGAAGACCACCGCGTCGGCTTCCCCGACGAGGGCGGGATCGACCTCGTGCGAACCCGCGTCGATGATCCCGTGTTCGAGGGCGTAGTCGATGGTTTCCTTGCGGCGCGCCAACGCCGTCACGCGGAAGCCGAGGCGTTTCAGACCTTTGGCGTAACTGCCGCCCATCAGTCCGAGTCCGACGATCAGTACGTTACTTTTCGATATCCATTCCATGTTCGATCTCCACCTTGATATTTACGGATTGCAGTTGTTGGAAGAAGTCGGGGTAACTCTTGGCGACCGCCTCGATCCCCTCGACGGTTCCGCCGAGGCGCGAGAGCAGCACCGCCGCCGCCA
>CAMZBE010000025.1 GCA_947304475.1 uncultured Clostridia bacterium | reverse complement strand
GCCGCCCGTTACACGTCGGGCGACTGAATTTTCCCAGTAAACATTATACTATATATGTTTCTTAAAGTCAAGCGTAAAAAAGACGAAAACTTGAAGCGTTTTTTCGTACCGCCCCCGCGCCGTCCGTTCGCCGCCGTCCGGTTTTCGTCGTCCGCGGCGTTCCGCATATCGCTGCGCCCGCCCGCCCCGGGCGACGCACGTTAGCAGTCTTCCTGCGGAATTAACAAATTGTTCACAAAAATCCTCCCCCGAACCCTTGACAAAAGGCGGTTCCGGTGGTATCTTATATCATGAAATTAGCACTCCGCCCGTTTGAGTGCTAAACACCGGAAGGAAGCCGGACGAAAAAGGAAGGAGAGGCGACCATGACCGAATTGATGGGACGGGACGAAGAGTTTTCGCTGTCCGATCGAAAGAAGAAGATCCTGAAAGCGATCATCGACGCGCATATCGCGTACGGCGAACCGGTCGGATCCAAGTATCTGGCGCAGGACGCCGGGTTGAACTGCTCTTCCGCGACCATTCGGAACGAGATGGCGGAACTCGAGGCGCTGGGGCTGCTCGAACAGCCGCACACGTCGGCGGGGCGCGTTCCTTCCGAGTTGGGCTACCGCTACTACGTCAACGCGCTGCTCCGGCATTACCGCATGACGACCGACGAGATCGACCAGATCAACCGCACCCTGCGGCAGAAGGTCAGCGAGATGGACGGCATCCTTGCCGAGGCGTCGCGTCTGGCGTCGCGGATCACCAACTACACCGGTTTTTCGGTCAAGCCGCGTGCGGTCGGGCGTCGCGTCGATAAGTTCGAGGGGATCTACCGCGATCAGAAAAACTTCGTGCTCGTGATGCTGCTCGACGACGGGAGCGTGAAGACGCGGAACATCCGCCTCACCTTCTCGTTCGGAGAGGAGGAGACCGGTCGGCTGATCGAGGCGCTGAACGACCTGATCGCGGGCGCGACGGTCGAGGAGATCACGCTGCCCAGGATCCGCGAACTCGAGAGCCGGATGGGGAGCGTTTCGACCGTGGTTCACCCGATCGTTTCGGCGATCTACGACACGCTGACCGAGGACGTCGGCGGGGATCTGCAGGTCGAGGGCGTCAACCGCCTGCTCCAGTATCCCGAGTATTCCGACGTCGGCGAACTCCGCTCCGTGATGGATCTGCTCGAGACCAAGGCGCCGCTGCTCGACGTCATCAGCACGGGCAAGGACAGCCGCGACGTGAACGTCTATATCGGGAGCGAGAACAACATCAAGGTGATGTCGAACTCCACGCTGGTCTTCAAAACGGTACGGCGCGACGGGCGCGTGGTCGGCGCGATCGGCTTGATCGGCCCCCGCCGCATGGACTACGCGAAGGCGATCTCCACGATCGACGAACTGGCGGCGGGCATTGACCTGTTGCTGAAGGACGACGATCCGGAGAACGGCGGATAGACCTCGAAAGGAAGGATAAGACATGGAAAACGAGAAAACCCCGGTCGAAGAGATCGAAAAAACGGCACCCGCGGCTGAAACGCCGGGAACCCCCGCCGCCGAACCCGCAGACGCGAAGGCGCCCGCCGGGGAAGAGAAAAAGCACAAGGAAACCAAGCGCGAAATCGCGGTTCTTCGCGAGAAGGTGGCGGAGATCGAAAAGGCGCTTTCCGAAGAAAAGGAAAAGTATCTGCGAATGTTCGCCGAGTACGACAACTTCCGCAGACGGTCGCAGAAGGAGCGCGAAGGGATCTACACCGACGCGGTTTCGGACGTGGTGGGACAGATCCTGCCCATCGCCGACAACCTCGAACGCGCCGGCAGGTATTCGGAAGGCGAGAAGGTCGCGGAGGGATTGCGGCTGACCATGAACGCCCTGAACGAGTGCCTGAGCAAACTCGGCGTGACGGTTTTCGGGGCGGCGGGCGACAAGTTCGATCCCAACCTTCATAACGCGATCATGCACGAGGAAGACGAGAGCAAAGGGGAAGGCGAGATCGTCGAGGTCTTCCAACCCGGCTACAAACGCGGCGACAAGATCATCCGGTACGCGATGGTCAAGGTCGCGAACTGAAAAAGCGAAATCCAAATCAATCTGTAAACAATTCACGAAGATATAACGGAGGTAAACAATCATGGCAAAAATTATCGGTATCGATCTGGGTACGACCAACTCTTGCGTGGCGGTCTACGAGGGCGGCGAGCCCACCGTCATTCCCAATCCCGAAGGCAACCGCACCACCCCTTCGGTGGTCGCGTTCTCCAAGACCGGCGAGCGTATGGTGGGCCAGGTCGCGAAGCGGCAGGCGATCACCAACCCCGACAGAACCGTGATGTCGATCAAGCGGAAGATGGGTTCGGACGCGAAGGTCGAGATTGACGGCAAGAAGTATTCGCCGCAGGAGATCTCGGCGATGATCCTGCAGAAGATGAAATCCGACGCCGAGGCGTTCCTCGGCTGCGAAGTCAAGCAGGCGGTCATCACCGTCCCGGCTTACTTCTCGGACGCACAGCGCCAGGCGACCAAGGACGCCGGCAAGATCGCGGGGCTTGACGTTCTGCGGATCATCAACGAGCCGACGGCGGCTGCGCTCGCGTACGGGTTGGATAAGGAAGGCGAGCAGAAGATCCTGATCTTCGACCTCGGCGGCGGTACGTTCGACGTCTCGCTGCTCGAGATCTCGGACGGCGTGTTCGAGGTGCTGGCGACCGCGGGTAACAACCGGCTGGGCGGCGACGACTTCGACGAGAAGATCATCAACTGGATGGCGGACACGTTCGCTGCGGAGAACGGCGGCATTGACCTGCGCAAAGACAAGATGGCGCTCCAGCGTCTGAAAGAGGCGGCGGAGAAAGCGAAGATCGAACTTTCCGGCATGATGCAGAGTACCATTTCGCTGCCCTTCATCACCGCCGACGCCACCGGACCGAAGCACTTTGAAGCGACGCTCACCCGCGCGAAGTTCGACGAACTGACGCGCGATCTGGTCGAGGCGACGCTTACGCCGATGAAGCAGGTCATCAAGGACGCCGGCATCAGCGTTTCGGATATCTCGAAGGTGCTGCTGGTCGGCGGATCGACGCGTATCCCCGCCGTGCAGGAAGAGGTCAAGAAGTTCACCGGCAAAGAGCCCTTCAAGGGCATCAACCCCGACGAGTGCGTCGCGATCGGCGCGGCGATCCAGGGCGGCGTTCTCGGCGGAGACGTCAAGGACGTTCTGCTTCTCGACGTAACGCCGCTGTCGCTGGGTATCGAAACGCTGGGAGGCGTGTTCAACCGCATCATCGACCGCAACACGACCATTCCGGTCAAGAAGAGCCAGATCTACTCCACCGCCGCCGACAACCAGACGTCGGTCGAGATCCACGTCCTGCAGGGCGAACGCGAGATGGCTTCGGGCAACACGACGCTTGGCCGCTTCAACCTCGACGGGATCGCTCCCGCGCCGCGCGGCGTGCCGCAGATCGAGGTCACGTTCGACATCGACGCGAACGGCATCGTGAACGTCACGGCGCAGGACAAGGGCACCGGCAAGGAACAGCACATCACGATCAAGAGTTCGACCAATATGTCGAAAGAGGATATCGACAAGGCGGTCAAGGAAGCCGAGAAGTTCGCCGAAGAGGATAAGAAGAACAAGGAGGCGGTCGAGGTCAAGAACCGCGCCGAGACCATGATCTTCCAGATCGAGAAGTCGATCTCCGAGGCGGGCGACAAGTTCTCGGACGACGACAAGGCGCCGGTCAACGCCGCGATCGAGAAACTGAAAGCGACCGTGAAGAACGGCTCGACCGACGAGATCAAAGCCGACACCGAGGCGCTTGAAAAGGCGTTCTACCCGCTCGCCGAGAAACTCTATGCGCAGGCGAACCCGCAGGGCGGAGCCGCCGGCGGCGCGACCGAGGACGGTCAGGGCAACGTGTACGGCGCCGACTTCGAAGACAAGACCGGCAACAACTGACCAAACCGTTCCGGGGGAGACGACGTTCTCCCCCGGGACACGGCTTTTCTGAAATCGACGACAAGAGGGTGCCGAAATGCTTCTGTTTTACGTTCGCCACGGAGATCCGACCTACCATCCCGACGCGCTGACTCCCATCGGGGAGCGACAGGCGGAGGCGGTCGGGCGCCGACTTGCCCGTTTCGGGCTGGATAAGATTTTCTCCTCGCCCGCGAACCGGGCGAAGGAGACCGCGCGCCCCGCGGCGGAACTGACGCGGAAAGAGATCGTGACGCTCGACTGGTGCGAGGAAGGATACGCCTGGGGCGAGATGACACTCGAAAACGAGGAAGGCAAACGGAAGTGGTGCTTTCAGATCCCGTCTCTGATGCGGGCGTTCAGTTCGCCCGAAGTCTTGTCGCTCGGCGACAAGTGGTACGAGGCGCCCTGTCTTCCTCCGAACCGCTTCCAAAAAGGCGTGGAGCGGGTGGGGCGCGAGACCGACGCGTTTCTGCTCTCGCTCGGCTACCGGCACGACCGGGAGAACCGGTGCTATATCGCCGAGCACCCGACCGACGAGCGCGTCGCGCTGTTCGCGCACCAGGGGTTCGGCACTCTGTTCTTCTCGTCGTTGCTCGACGTTCCGTATCCTCTGGTCGCGTCTCGATTTGATCAGACCTGTACCGGCATGACCGTGATCGAGTTTGCGGATCACGACGGAATCGTGATCCCGCGGATGCTCGAACTGTCCTGCGACGCGCACCTGTACGCCGCGGATCTGCCGACCGAATACAACCGGCACATTCGATTCTGACGCCGTTCGCCCCGAAACCGAAATCAAAGCAGAGAGGAAACCGAAATGCTTCTGTTTTACGTTCGCCACGGCGATCCGACCTATCACCCCGACGCATTGACTCCAACCGGCGAGCGGCAGGCGGAGGCGATCGGGCGCCGACTTGCCCGCTTCGGGCTGGATAAGATCTTCGCCTCGTCCGCGAACCGGGCGCAGCAGACCGCGCGCCCCGCGGCGGAATTGACGCGGAAAGAGATCGTGACGCTCGATTGGTGTAAGGAAGGGTACTGTTGGGACGAAATGGCGCTTGACGACGGGAACGGGAAGAACTGGTGTTTCTGGATCCCGGAACTGCGGCGCAAGTTCAGTTCGCCCGAAGTGCTGTCGCTCGGCGATAAGTGGTACGAGGCGCCCTGTCTGCCCCCCAACCGTTTCGGTGAAGGTCTTGCGCGCGTGGGGCGCGAGACCGACGCGTTCCTGCTCTCGCTCGGCTATCGGCACGACCGGGAGAACCGGTGCTATATCGCCGAACACCCGACCGACGAACGCGTCGCGCTGTTCGCGCATCTCGGGTTCGGTATGTCCTTCCTTTCGTCGCTGCTCGATATTCCGTACCCCCTGCTCGCACCGCGGATCGAGCACGGCTATACCGGAATGGACGTGATCGAGTTTGCGGATCACGACGGGATCGTGATCCCGAAACTGCTCGAACTGTCCTGCGACGCGCACCTGTACGCCGCGGACCTTCCCACCGATTACAACAGGCGGATCCGTTTCTGATCCCGCGTTCTATATAAGAGGAAAAACGCAAAATGGCTGACACGAAAAGAGACTATTACGAGGTACTGGGCGTAGAAAAGGGCGCGGACGACGCCGCGATCAAGAGCGCGTACCGCAAACTGGCGAAACAGTACCACCCCGACCTTCACCCCGGCGACAAAGAGGCGGAAGCGAAGTTCAAGGAAGTGAACGAAGCGTACACGGTCCTCTCTGACGCCGAGAAGCGCGCCGCCTACGACCGCTACGGCCACGCCGCGTTCGATCCCTCGATGGGCGGCGGCGGCGGCGGAGGCGGGGCCGGTTTCGGCGGGTTCGGCGGCTTCGATATGGGCGATATCTTCTCGTCGTTCTTCGGGGGTGGCGGCGCGAGCCGACGGACCGCCCGCATGGACGGGGAGGACGTGGCGCTCCGGGTGTATCTGTCGTTTGACGAGGCGTTTGCCGGCGTGAAGCGCGACGTAAAGTTCGACAGGATCGAAAAGTGCGCCGACTGCGGCGGCACGGGCGCCGAAAAAGGAAGCAAGATCGAGACCTGCTCGGTCTGTAAGGGGCGCGGCACGGTGATCACGCAGCGCCAGACCTTGCTCGGCATGATGCAGTCCGAACAGACCTGTCAGGCGTGCCGCGGCACGGGCAAAACCATCAAGAACCCGTGCAAGAACTGCCGCGGGAGCGGGTACGTCAAGTTGACCAAGACTCTCGAGGTCTCGATCCCCGCCGGGATCGACGACGGGCAGCGGATCGTTCTGCGCGGGCAGGGCAACGCCGGACGCAACGGCGGCGCTCCGGGCGACCTTCTGATCGAGGTGCGCGTGCGGCCGCACGAACTGTTCGAGCGGAGAGGGAGCAACCTCTACTGCGAGATCCCGATCACCTTTACCGACGCGGCGCTCGGCGCGGAGATCGAAGTGCCGACCATGACTGGCAAGACCAAGTTCACGATCCCCGAGGGGACGCAGTCGGGAACCGAATTCACGGTCAAGGGACAGGGGATGCCGTCGGTCTCGTCGAAGCGGAAGGGAGATCTGATCTTCGCCGTCACGGTCGAGGTGCCGAAGGGACTGAACGCAAGCCAGAAGAAACTGCTGAACGAGTTTGCCAAGTCCTGCGGAGACGGGAACAACGCGAAGAGAAGCGGCTTCCTCAAACGGTTTTTGAAGAAATAAAGGACGCGGGCGCCCGGACGGGCGCCCTGTCGATATACGGCGCGGTGCGCCGTTCGATATAATTGCCGCGGCGACCGCCGCGGCAATTGCGATATTTTTCGCGTTCCGCGAAACTCGATATGCGGCGCTCGGGAAAGCGAGTGCCGCGAGAAAGAGACCGAAGGAAGGGCGTTTGCGAACGCCGTGAATTGCCGCGACGCGGCGTGAATTGACGGCGACGCGAACGCTCGCCGTCATGAATTGCAAACTGCGTTTGCATGAATTGAAGCCCGCGCCGTTCGGCGCGGGCTTCGTGATAACAAACCAATCATCGTCAATCATCCGATTCTTTTGAAAGCGAACAAAAGCCCTTCCTTCCACAATGAGGACATTTGAAAACGCGGTCGTCGTTCATGTGAAAGGAAATCGCCGCCTGCCACCACGTTGGATAAAACGTTTTGTTGCATTTTGGGCAGACGTATTTCTTGGATGCGATATACTTTCCGGCGGCAAACCACACGATTGCGTCAAAGACAACGATCGGAACGGCAATCGTCCACCACGGAACGTCATAATGCCGATCGAACCAATTGACTCTGCAGGCGGTCAAAGACAAGGCAAGAACCGTTATCAGAAGAACGAAAGCAATTCTTTTCATCGTTTCACCTCGCGTTTGTGTCGTAATATCCAAGCCAAAGCCCGGCAATTTTTCCGCCGTGGAAAACGTACGTGATTTTAAGACCAAGTTTTGAATACTTGATATAACAGTATAATTTGTTTGCAATCCGATCGTCTGCAACGATTTTGTCAACCGAAACAAAATCGCCAAGGGGAGCCAACGTATCTTTCCGAACAACACGGAAAACGTCTTTCGGCATATATTCTATCAAGCGAGGAGCCAGATGCTCGTAGAGTGCGTCGGTGTCTCCGCTTAAAACGGCGTCTGTACAGATTCGCACGATTGCTTTTTCTTTTGCGTTCATAGCGGAAGAACGCCGCCAATTATCGGCGAAAATATCTTTTCCCGATTCAAGCGCAGACAAAGCGTCGTTCAAAAGAGCGATTTCACGAAGGCGAGAATCAATAGACGCAACTATTTCTGCGCGTTTAGAAAGGACGGCGTCTTTCAAATCCGTTCCTTTTGCTTGAAACGCTGCAATCGTCCTCACGGACAAACCCAACGCGCGAAGGACAAGAACGGATTTTATATGAGATATTTGCCCTTCGGTATAATGCCGGCGAGAGGATAATCCGACCGAGGTGCTTTGAACGATCCCTTTCTCCTCATAAAAGCGGAGCGTCCTTGACGTGGTGCCAAGCATCTTGCACACCTCTGCGATATCATATACTTGCTTTTGACACATCTCCTCGCCTCCTCTATACTATATCATATCACTTGACGTAGCGTCAATGTCAAGAGAAAAAAGAAAAAACCGGACGCTCGCGACCGGGGCAAGCGCTCCGCGTGTTGATAGAACAAAAGCAAAGCGACCGATCAAAGTCGCGGCTATAGAACCGCAAAACGGCGTCGCAACGCCGTTTTGCTTTATCTTATTCCCATAATGAAGTTCTTTGCCGCGCTTTCTTACAAGAAAGCGCGCGTTCTCCCTATTTCTTCTTACACCCGTTCGAATAGGGGCAGGAGCCGCAGCCGCAGGAGCAGGAGCCGTCTTTTTTGCGGGCGCGGAGGGTGAAGAAGAGGGCGAGGACGACGGCGAGAACGAGGACGGCGGCGACGATCACGGTGGGGAGATTCTCTTGCAGCCACGTCATTTTTTACAACACCCCCCCGAAGAGAAGAACGAACATACGGACGAGAGCGGCGACGATCCAAGCGACGGCGCACTGGAGCAGCACGACGCGCGTCGCCCAACGCACGCCGAGTTCCCGGCGGATCGCGCCGATCGCGGCGACACAGGGCGTATAGAGCAGACAAAATACGAGGAAGGGCAGCGCGGCGAGGGGCGAGAGAAGCGTCGTGACCGAAGCGGTTCCAAGCAGAACGGCGAAGGTCGAAACCACACTTTCTTTTGCGATGAACCCGGCGATCAGCGCGACCGAGACCTGCCACGTGCCGAACCCGAGCGGGGTAAAGATCGGCGCGATAAACCCGGCGACGTGCGCGAGGATACTGTCGGCGTTCGCGCCGTCCGCAGCAAGATAGTTCAGGCGCGGATCAAAACTCTGCAGGAACCAGATCACCAAGGTCGCCAGGAAGATCACCGTAAACGCGCGGCGCAGGAAATCGCCTGCCTTTTCCCAGAGAAGGAGCCCGACGTTTTTCAGCCCCGGCAGACGGTAGTTCGGCAACTCCATCACGAAGGGAACGGCTTCGCCGCGGAACAGTACCCGGCGGAACAGAAGCGCCATCAGAACGCCGACGAGGATCCCGCCGAAATAGAGCCCCGCCATCACCAGCGCCGCCCAGCGCCCGAAGAACGCGGCGGAAAAGAACGCGTAGATCGGCAGTTTCGCCGAGCAACTCATGTACGGCGTCAGAAGCACGGTCATTTTGCGGTCGCGTTCCGAGGGCAGCGTCCGGCTCGCCATCACGCCCGGCACCGTGCAGCCGAACCCGATCAGCATCGGCACGATGCTCCGCCCTGACAGCCCGATCTTCCGGAACAACTTGTCGGCAACGAACGCCACGCGCGCCATATACCCCGTGTCTTCCAGAAGCGACAGGAAGAAGAACAAGGTCACGATGGTCGGCAAGAACGAGAGCACCGAGCCTACGCCCGCAAAGATCCCGTCCACCACGAGCGATTGTAAAGCAACATTTACATTTGCGGAGGCGAGCCAACCCGCCACCGCGTCGCCGAGCGCGTCTATCCCGAGCGAGAGCGCGTCGGAGAGCAGTTTTCCGATCACGTTGAAGGTCAGGAAGAAGACCAGTCCCATGATCAGAATGAAGAGCGGAAAGGCGGTAAAGCGACCGGTCAGGATCCGGTCGATCCTTTCGCTGCGCCGGCGTTCGGGACTCTCCTTGGTCCGCACGACAGTCTCGCGGCAGACGCGGCGGATAAAGGCGAAACGCATATCCGCGATGGCGGCGGCGCGGTCGAGCCCGCGCTCACTCTCCATCTGCTTTACCATATGTTCGAGAAGTTCCTGCTCGTTTTTGTCGAGCGCGAGAGATTTCAGGATCTCCTTGTCGCCTTCCGCCAGTTTCGCGGCGGCGAAGCGGACCGGAATCCCCGCCGCGCGGGCGTGGTCCTCGGTCAGGTGCATGATCCCGTGCAGGCAGCGGTGCACCGGCGCGCCCTCGCC
>CAMZBE010000024.1 GCA_947304475.1 uncultured Clostridia bacterium | reverse complement strand
ATACGGACGTTTCGACTATATTGCTTCCTCCACCTATTCAGGGCAGCAAGGATTACAAACACACGCTTGTAAAATCCTTAATAATAGTTTTTCTGATATTTCTTACAAAAAAAGACACCGTATAACACCAATACTAAGCATTCCCGTGTCATATTATAGCATAAAATGTTCTCAGATGCAATAGAAAGAAACGAATAAAATACAAATTTCATTGTTTTTCTCTCTCGGTTTGCATAAAAGGAGATGCGAGACGCCCTTGCAATTGAAAAACTCGAGGCGGGAACCAACTTGTCCCGGGTAATCCGGATGTGGGAGGAGATCTGCTTCCGTACCTCGCTTCATGTCGCCCTGAAACGCTCGAAAACCGCCCACGAATCGCGTCCGATCTTTCCCGCCGCGCTCTTTTTTTTACCTGCGGTTTCGTTTCGGTTTCCTGACGATCCCTTTACTTCGCCCGGTTTTGTGCTATACTGAAAGTGAAGCAGACGTCGGCTTACACTTTTTTGGGAGGTATCGTTATGGAAATCAATATCGGCGCAAACGTCAAACGCTTGCGCACCGAAAAGAACGTCACGCAGGAACAACTCGCGGAAGCGATGAACGTCACCTGCGGCGCGGTCAGCAAGTGGGAGCGGGGCGAAACCTACCCCGACATCACGCTCCTGCAACCGCTCGCCTACTACTTCGACGTGTCGCTCGACGAACTGGTGGGCTACGACAAGGAGAAGGTCGACCAAAAGATCGAAGAACTGATCGCCGAATTCTGGCGGGTTTATCGGCAGGACTGGCGCGCGGCGAAAAAACTGATCGAGGACGCCTACCGCGTCTATCCGAACGACTACCGCGTTATGTTCCGGTATATGTGGTCGCGGGGCGTCGAGGACGCGGAGCCGGATCTGGATCTGGCGCTGCAATACAAGGATGAATTCACCCGGATCTGCGACAAGATCATCGGGGGATGCACCGACGGCGGGCTGCGTCTCGGCGCGTGGAAGATGAAGGCGATCCTGCTCCACGCCGAGGGCAAAACCGAAGAGGCGCTGCAGATCCACCGCGAAAAATGCGGCGGCTGGTACAATTCCTGCGACCAGATGCATGAACAGTTGTTCCAAAAGGACCGTCCGGAGTTCCTCTACTGGGCAAAACACAATATGTACGAACTCGCCGGGTTCGCCGCCGACAAACTCGTGAAGTCCTATTTCTTCGATCCGGCGGTCCCGTACGACGAATTGCTGCAAAAGACCGAGGGGACGGCGGACGAACTGTTCCGTCTCGGATGCGAACGCGGGGAGGCGTATCTCGTCGTGCAGGCGGAATCGATCTACGGGCGGCTGCTGAACGATCTGAAGTACCGTCCCGCCCGCGGCGCAAAGAACACGGACATGATCCGTGTCCTCGACAAATCCCTCGCCGCGTCGAAAAAGATCGACGAACTTGCCGCCTCCGACAAGCCGCTCTTTGACGTTGCCCTCGGGGAGCGCGACCGCGATAGCATACTCGCCGGTCGGCTCGGCTGGGCGCGCTCCTCTGCTTGGGACCGCGACGTTGAACTGCGGAAAGATCCGGAATACGTGAAAGTGCTCGAAAAGTACGAAAAAAAGTAACCGCAACCCCGGCCCCGGCACCATTCTGTGTCGGGGCTTTCCGTTTTTCCGACAACGCGTGTTGCTTTTTTCTTTTTTCAAATCTTTTTTCTTTCGCCCCTTGATTTCAGGCCAGAAACGTGCTATAATTAGTCTGAAATTAGGCCGATATCGGCCCAAATGGAGGTCGCTATGGATAACAAGGCGGTTTTGCTGGATAGTAATACATTGCAAAAGGATTTACGAATCCGTCTTCCGAAACAGATACTGTCGAATCTCCCCGTGAAAATCGGGGATACGTTTAACATTTATTTGAATCCGTCCACCCAGGAAATCATTCTTCGGATTGCCGCAAACGACCAGGACGATGCTTCTTCCCGTGACAATGGGAACTATTGACGTGTGTTTCTCTGCACGCGAAGGCGGTGATTTATAAACATGGAATTGGACGTTATTTATAATGCTTCCAGCGAAGATATGGGGCGCATACCGGATTCGTCCGTGGACTTGGTGGTGACGTCTCCGCCCTACAACATCGACGTTCAATACGGAAACAAGACCGCGAACGGAAGAATTCTGGAAAGCAAGGGCGTGAAGTACGATGACAAAATGGACGAGTCCGTCTATCGAAAAATGCTGGAAACCGTTTTTTCAGAATGCAAACGCGTCCTGAAACCCAACGGCTCCGCTTGGATCAATATTAAAAACCGTTGTGCAGACGGCGTGATTTTGCCGCCGTTCTGGATTCAGGATTTCTTTTCGGATATGTATTTGAAGAACCTGATCATCTGGAATTTCGACTGGGGAGGTTCTACAAACAGGCGATTTGCGCCCCGGTACGAATTCGTATTCTGGTTTGTCAAGGATAAAGACAAGTACACGTTCAATCTTGACGACGTCAAAATCCCCGCTTTGAATTATCGGCCTGATCGGTACAGAACCCAAATGAAGAACCCTACCGACGTATGGCGGATCTCTATGGTATCCGGCAATTTTGAAGAAAGGACCTCGCACCCCGCACAGTATCCCGAAGAATTGGTCGAGAGGATCGTTCTTGCCGGCAGCAACAAAGGAGACGTCATTCTCGATCCTTTCATGGGCAGCGGAACTTCGGCCGCCGTTGCGAAAAAACTCGGACGTCATTATATCGGATTTGAAACCGTTCCGGAGTACTGCGCTATTGCGAACCGACGACTGGCCAAAATTAAGGAGACCTCCGATGTCTGAAATCGTTTATAAAATAGGCGACTGCCGCGAACTCCTGAAAGAAGTTCCGGACGGAAGCGTGAAACTTGTTGTGACCTCTCCGCCGTACAACATTGACAAGCCGTACGGTACCTACAAGGACAGGATCGCCCTGAACGATTGGGAAGACCTGATCCGTGAAGTTACGCAAGAAGTGTTTCGTATCCTCACTCCAGACGGCAGTTTCTTTTTGAACCTCTCCCCCGTTCCGTACGGAAAAGACAAAGAAATCCTTCCGTTGCCGTTTATCGGGTACCAAATCATGAGCGATGCAGGGTTCAAACTCCGCAACATGATCACGTGGACCTTCAACAATATGCAGAACTGCGTCAACCGTTTGTCCGGCCGATACGAGAACATTCTCTGGGGCGTGAAAGATCTGAACAACTACGTCTTCAATCTGGACGAAATCCGCATCCCATACATCACGAAAAACGATAAGCGCCTCGTGGGGGGGACCGGTCGGAATCCCACTGACGTTTGGTATTTTGACCGCGTCAACAACATGACGAAAAAGAAACTGAATCTACAGCACCCGACGGTATACCCGCTTCCTATGATCCTTCGCATTCTGAAAATGTCCAGCAATCCCGGGGATACCGTTCTGGATCCTTTCGTCGGGAGCGGAACGACGCTCGTCGCCGCCAAAATCCTTGATCGGAACGGTATCGGGTTTGAACTGGATGGAAAGTACGCCGCAGAAATCCAAAAAAGGTTATCCGAAGAGTGCGCCGTACAACTGTCTGTTTATGATTCATAGACGAGAGGTACCCTATGCTTTACGAAGAATTGCTCGCGTCGTGCAAAGATCAGTTTGACGCATTTTTTAAAAACGTTCCTCTGTTTGAAAACCATTTTCGGTGGAACGAATATAACGCTGCCTGCTACCGGCTGATGTACTGCGACAACGACAAAAGCGCGATCCGAACCGTAAAAGAATTGAAGGAAAACATTCCGGATCTCGCCGACTTGTGCAAAAAATGCGGCGCCTATTTTATTCCCGCGCGAAACAAAAGCATTCCGAAGTTCGACGTCATCATGGGGCAGCAGCACGAAGAGGCGCTCATGAAGTTTCTGTCGGACAAACTACATGCGGTGACCTGCCGTGCGGATTTGGAAAACCGCAGTATGCCAGACTGTAAAATTCTGAAACCGAACGGAGAGACTGCCGCCTATTTTGAAGTCAAGTTTCATGGCGCACCGTTTGTGATGGCATATCAGAAGACGCACCGTTTTTGTTATGAAGGAAGCGCGACGCTTGACTACAAAAAGATTGAGAAGCAACTTGCCTTGATCGATGCAGGAATTGACGCTCCGGTTTTCTACGTTCATTGGATCGAATATCCGTGCCTGAAAGGCGTTTTTTACGAAACGAGCGAACAAGTGAAACGCTATATTCACGAACAGCACGAAACCTTTGACCGGGAGCGCCGGGAAGGGGACGATCTGAAAACAGCCGAAGCGGTCTACCTCAAAAAAATGTACTCCCCTCTTCTCGAAATGGGCGACTTCGACGCTTTTTTGGAAGAACTTAAAACTCTTGTTCACAGGTGAGGTCTTACATGAATGCAACCGATTTTGTTGAAATGTGCCTGAAAAAAGGCAGCACGCCGACGTCGGTTTCACGTTCCGACGATTTGCGTCTGCCGTCCAAAGAAGACGTTACAGCCGCATTTATCAACGTCTGCAGGACCAAATACAAAAAGAATATCGTTTCCTGGACTCCACCTGATCCGACATACCCCGACTATATGTTATTGGCAGGAGACAGAGGTATTCTGGCCTATATACGGTTTCTGTATTTCTCTTCGCAAACCGCTTTTAATACAAAAAAACTTGCTCTACCGACTTTCCCTCTTCTTCAGACCGTCACAAAGGCCGAATCACAATTGGACAGACCGGTCTTTTTCGTATGGGTAATCAACTTTCCCGATAAAAGCGAAATCCGGTTTGAAACGGACGAACAGATCAGAGACCGATGGATGCGCTCCGATTTCTCGGATCCGGTTTATTCTCCCGTGCACGATGAAATGGGCAACGTCGAAAACCTGCTCGAATTGTGGGAGAATCTTCAAAAACACAACGTTCGCCTTTATTGACGAATAAGCACGGCGGAATGATCCGCCGTGCTTCCTTTTACAGTTGTCTTTGAATGCGATTGAGCCCTTCGTTCAGCCGGCTGGGATAGTCCCTGCAAAAATCGCCCATGCTGTCGTATGAAGATACCACCCTGCAAAGGTGCCTGTGCTGCATGACGGCGTGAAGTCCGATCAACTGACGGCTGAAATAGTTTGCTTCGCCGTCGGTTTCCTTCATCGCGTACAACTCTTTGATGTGATGGACGCTCCCTGCAATTGAACACGCCGGGCATCCGCAGAGCGGCATCGTGTCCGGAACTTGATTGAGTTTGACGTAAGCACAGTCTTCTTCCCGCATACTGCCGTCCATGTTGATTCCGCCCATAAAGTATTTGCTGAAGCCTTCCTGCGACGGTGTCGGATCGAAAACGATTCTCGTTGAAGCAAGGTTTCCATCTCCCACCCTGCGAACCGGCGTCGCCGCGTCGAACGAGGTTGCTCCGTTAAAAAAGTTGAGAGCGATATTGTTGTATCCGCCGCACCCAAGCGCATGAATCGGTCGGTCGCCAACCATGGATCTTACGATTTTGCACGCTCTTGCGGGCGTAATCGTTTCAATAAAGCCACGTTTTCCGCCCCCGTTGAAGTTGACGTCATTATACCATGACGGATCCACTTGTTTATAACTGGCAATCCCTCCGAGAGCAAACCCCCAAAACCGGACGCCGTGCGCGTTCTCCAGTCGGAGGATTGACTGAACGTTTGCTCTGTACTCTTGCGGAGTGTTCCCATGTACGGTCGCCAAAACGCACGGATAATAACCCGGGTGTTCCAACAAATATTCCACGGTTTTCTCTAAAAGCAAACCGTTTATCTCCGCGGGATCAATCTCGGACAAGAAGCGCTGCAAAACGGTATTCTCCCCTTCGCCGTCCTTTTCCGTATATTTCCCGCCCATATCAAATCCCACCACGATATCAAAATGAAGCGCCTGGGCAAAATCGTAATACTCCGTCGCGTGCCGAACGATTTCCGTTTTGAACCTGTCGACGTCGTAACCAACCCGCTCCGCAACGTATTTGACGATGCTGAAAGCCCCGGAATCGAGCAGAAAAACCTTGTCGTTGAAATCGTACTCCAATCCGGTATAACCTGAATAGATTTCCCCTTTTTCGATCAGTTCCCCCCTGATGTAGTTATAAAGATCGCCAACCCGCGAAAAACGTTGAACCTGGTCGAACAGTTTGCTCTGAAAAAGATGCGGATAGCGATTGTTGATATAGTAGTAATTGACGAGTGCCGGCGTGTCTGACGTTAGTTCTGCATATACGATTTCTCTGTCTTTGTCGCCATTTCCTCCTCCGAAATTGTAGACCTGAAAAAACGACGGGACAGGCAGTTCTTTACCGTGAATTCTCATTTTCTTCGTCTTCTCCTTTTTTTGGTTTTCACGCGGGATTTCCTTTTTATTATACCGACTGCAAACAAAAGTGTCAACTATTTACAACTATGCGGTATCTGCAAATATCCCGCGCGCAATGGACAGGAACCGCGTCACGCAATCGGGCGCTTGCCTCGGCAAGCGCCCGATTGTTTTACAGTTTCAGGACCGCGGGGATCTCGTCCCACCCTTTCGGCAGTTCGGGCAATTCCTCGAACCCGAACGAACGGTAGAGTTTCCGCGCTACCTCGTTTTCCGGCTCGTAGGAGAGCCAGCAGCATTTCGCCTCGCCGCAGGGCAGCGTGCGGATAAAATCGAGCGCGAGCCCGAGCGCCGCTCTGCCGTAGCCTTTGCCCTGGTACTCCCGATCGATCATTAAGCGCCAGACCAGATAACTGCGCGGAATAAAGTCCGGTATTTCGTCTTCCTCGCCGAACGCGTATTTGGCGTACGCGAGATCCGGATAATATCCGATCATGATGAACCCGATCGGTTTGTCCCCGAGATAGATACCGAACGGCAGCGCGTATCCCTTTGACGCGACGGTCGCGTACGCTTCCGCGAGACTGTAAACGTTGCTCGCCACGAAGTTCTTTTGCGACTCGTTCACTTTCAGGTCGATCAGCGCGTCGTAGTTGTCGTAATTCACCTTTTCCAGTCGGACGTCCGGGGTTGCGGTTTCTTTGGTTTTCATTTTCCGTCGTCTCCTTGCGGTCGTTATTATTTTTTGAAAATCAGTTGTTTTTGTCGGAATTGTTCCGGCTCTGCGCGTCCCCTTTGTCCTTGCTCTCGTTATAGATGCTGACGAGAATACTGGTGATCAAGGCGACCGCGACGATACCGTAGATGCCGACCGCGACCGAGATCAGCCGTCCCGCCGGCGTGACCGCCGTCATATCGCCGAACCCGATGGTCGTGACCAGCATAAAGGAGTACCAGAGCCCGTCGCCGAAGGTCTCGATCGCCGGCTCGAAAATCGGCAGCAGGATCGACGCCCCGACCACCGCGATCATCAGCCCGGAGAGGATCTCCGCCGCGTAGGTTCTCATGATAACGCGCCCGAACAGGCTTCCGGGCATCGCGTCTTTCAGGTTCGCGTAGATCCCGGCGACGCCCTGCACCAAAAACAGAAGTCCGTAGATCACGACCTGCGTCTCGACCGAACCGCCGATCTCGGTCACCAGTTTCGCGAGCAGAACCAGATTGATGACGATCATGAACACGCAGCCCACGATCGCGCGCACGTCGCGCCGGTTCCTGCCGATTGAAGCGACGTATTCGGCGACCACCGCCGCCGTGCGGATCGCCATAAAGATCACCGCCAGGTCGCTTGACCGTTCGCGGAAAACGACGAACAACACGCACAGAACGAAACTGACCGCCGCGTCGATAAGACACCCGGTCCGTCCCGCGCGTTTCTTGGTTTTCATTCCGCGATAGAACATCAGAGTTGCGTGCAGAAGCATCAGGGCGAACAGATAGTAGGGCAAAACCTCCGCGATCCGGGACGGGATCGCGACGAACAGGATCCCGGAAACGACCAGGATCAGCGAGTAGACGCGCGTCGTCCGCGCGGTCGGATTCACGGGTTTTGCGTTTTTCTTCTTTCTCGGCATACTCTGTTCCGTTCCTTTTATAATTTACAGGGGGGCGGTTCGCAAAAACGCTTTTTACGAAAGGGGGAAAGAACCTGCGGGACAGGTTTGCGCGGGCTTTACCCTTCTTCCCCGTCCGCGAAGTTATTGCACAGACTGATGATCAGGACGTCTTCGGTCGCCGGGCACTTCACAAAATAGTTGCTTGTCTCCACTTTGCGGTAAACGCCGTCGTCACCGAGTTGTCTTGTGACCATGTGGAACTCCTGGATCCCTTCCCGATACAATTTCAGTTGATTTTCGCGGCAGAACATCGCGTTCCAACGCTCCCGGTCGTCCGGGTGCATCGAGAGGGTGCCGTGCTCGATCAGGTCGTCCACCGTGCCTGTGGAGGGGCAACTCTTTGCCGTGAAGTTCTCGTAGGTCATCATGTAAAAACTGTTCTTCGTCAGGTTGCCGTAGATGATCAGCGGGTATCTCTTATAGACCGCCTGGAGCAGGATCTGTACGGCTCCCGTCTCGGTCTGGATCTGCAGAATATCCTCTTCCTCGATCGACATACATTGGGTAAGCAGGTACTGCGTAAAATCGTCCTCGGGCATCGGGTGAGCGAAGTAGAACCCCTGGATCAGATTTCAGTTGCAGGTGCGAAGGAAGCCGAATTGCTCCTTTGTATCCTCTCCCTCCGCTAACGTGCGGATGTTCAGGCGGTTGGCGAAAAGGAAAATGCTCTCCAGAATGATGCGTTCCCGTTCGCTCTCGCAGTTCATTCTCAGAAGAGACCGATCGATCTTGATCTCGTCCGGGGCGGTGTCGGCGACCAGGCTGAGCGAGGAAAGCCCGCTGCCGAAATCATCGATCGAGAATTCAAAGCCGTTTTCGCGCAACCCGTTGACGGTCTTGCGCATCAGTTCCTCTTCCTGGGACATGGCGGACTCCGTGATCTCCACCACGATCAGGCGGTGATCGATACCGTGGGAATCCACGATCTCGGCAAGGTGGCTCGGCATATCCTCTTCGTGAAGATGCCAGCGGGAGAAGTTGACCGAAATCGGCATCGGTTCGATTTTCAACGCTTTCAGCCGTTCGATAAATTTGCAAACCGTCTCGACCACGTACCAGTCCAACATAGCGACCGCGCCGGTCTGTTCCATCGCCGGCAAGAACTGCTGCGGCAAAATGACGTCGCCGTCATCTCTTTCCCAGCGGATCAGCGCCTCTGCGGACTTCACGCGGCTGGTCGTGGCGTCGATTTTCGGCTGATAATACACTTTCAATTCCCGCCTGTGCATCGCCTGCATGGCTGTCAGAACGTCGCTGATGATAAAATCGTTCATTTCTTTTTTGTCTGTTCCTCCGGCTGCTTTTTTCGGTTGCGCTCACAAACGCGGAGCGCGGTTTTTGTTTTTCGCCGATTGGTATTCCCTTCGCGAACGATCACGAAAAGAATACTTTGAATGACATTATACCATTTTTCTCATTATATTTCAATTCTTTTTTGGGGTTTTTGAGAACTCTTTTTTCAAATACCCGAACCGTGGATCTTTGGGGAGACGGAGATAACGAAAAGTAACCCGGAACGACATCCGGATGATTTGCGCCGGACGCCCGGGCGAAAAACGAGAGTGAAACGGAGCGCCGGGCGTCCAAACGGCGCTTAGAAAACGCTTTTGCGGCAGCAAAAAGGGGTGGCAACCCCGGCGTTTTCAAATCATGATGGCGCGGTCCGATCCCGACGGGGGGGAGAGGAAACAAACAAGGAACCCCGCCGAAGCGAGGTTCCTTGTTTGGCTCCCCCTGTTGGGCTCGAACCAACGACATCATGATTAACAGTCATGCGCTCTACCGACTGAGCTAAGGAGGAATATGGAGTTTTTCGGATTGTCCATTGAAAAACCGAATAAAGGAAAGAGAGAAACTCGTAGTGTTTGCGAAACCTGAACTGTTACGAAGCAGTTCAAGCACTCGG
>CAMZBE010000023.1 GCA_947304475.1 uncultured Clostridia bacterium | reverse complement strand
GAAGGCGAGACGCCGACGCCGCCGGCGGGATACGAAACCGACCTGACCAAAACGGGCAAAGTGGGCACCTTCACCGGTTGGAGCCCCGAACTGGTCGCCCCGACCGCCGAAAATATGGAGGGCAAAAAAGTGAAGGTTTACAACCCCGTCTACTCCTACGCGACGCGGACCTACACGATTACGTTCAACGTCAAGGGGACCGCCCACACGGTCACCGCCGCCTACAACACCATGCCCGCCTGCCCGATCGATCCGGCGTCGCTCGACGACCGGACAGACAGGTTCGTCGGATGGGACAAAAAGATCGTCCCGGCGTCGGACGACGCGACCTATACCGCATGGTACGGCACCGCCGCCGAGGTCATGCCCGTCAAGGACGGGGCGAAGGGTATGCTCACCATGACCTACGACGACGGGTTCTACGAGACCGCGGTCTGGGTCAACAAGGAAAACAAAAAATACGGGCTGAACGGTTCGTGTATGCTGGTCGCGGGGAAATCGAACCTGACCGACAACCTCGCGAAGTGGAAGGGGCTCTTCGCACAAGGGACGCTCGAGCCCGAGTGCCACAGTATGACCCACGAGACCATGCCCGCCGACTGGAGCCGTCACTATCAGGAAGACGCCAAGAAGGCGCACAACATCCAGCCGAAATACAAATACGAGTTGATCGACTCGAAAGCGCGGCTCGAGGAACTCTTCCCCGGTCACGAGATCATCTGCTTCGCGCCGGGGGACAACACCCTCTCGACCGCCAGTTTTGCCGTTGACGCCAACGGCAACGCGATCCTGTCCCAACCCGTCAACGACGGCGGCGCGCAGAAGGTCGCGAGCGACACCTATTACGCCATCCGCCAAGGAAAGTACGGGATCCAGTCGCTTGATCCCACCTTCGGCATCGAGGAGGGCAGTTGGTACAACCTGAAGATCCAATGGTTCCGCGAGTGGTGGAAAAACAACTCGACCAACGGGATCACCTGGCTCGACGATACGGTAAGAAACGGCGGCTGGCTGATCGTGATGTGTCACACCATCATCGGAGAGGGCGCGAGCGGGACCGACAGCGGCAGCCAGGACATCTCGACCGAACTTGCCGATCAGTTCTTCGCTCACGCCGGGAACTACGTGAAAAGCGGCGATCTCTGGTGCGCGACCTTCGGCGACGCGACCAGATACCTTCGTGAAAAGCAGAGCGCGACCGCGTACCGCCACATGGAGAACGGCGTCCTCTACGTCGGTCTCAGACTTGACCGCGTAACGCCCGACGGCAAGCCGCTTGACGAGAAGACCTTCAACTACCCCCTGACCGTCAAGGCGCAGGTCCCCGCGGGTTGGAACTCCGCGTCCTACGAACTGAACGGAAAGACCGTCACGGCAAACGTCCAGACCGATCCCGCAAACAACCAGAAATACGTACTGGTGAATATCGTCCCCGGCGGAGACGGCGCGATTACCACGGTGCGCGTGACACGCGTGAATTGACGCCTCTGTGCCGACCGGATAATCGAACGGAAGACGATCCGTCCGCAACTGCGGACAGATCTTTTCTTTCCGGGATTGCTTTTTTTCGCTTTTTGCGCTATAATGGTGTCGATAGAAAGGAGTTGCTCCGATGAAGAAAAGAATTGTTCTGGCGTTTTGCCTTCTCCTGATTCTTCCCTGTCTTCTTCTCTTCGCGTCGTGCGGCGGCGAAGATGGAACCGAGACGACGGGGGACACGAGCGTTTCAACGACCGCGATCACCGATGCGGCGCGGAACTGCGTCGTGACCTTTCTCGTCAAGGGCACCGCGCACAAGGTTGAAACCGAGATCGGGGAGATCCCCGTTTGTCCGGTTGATCCCGCGACTGCGGAAGACAACACCAACAAGTTTTACGGATGGGACAAGGAGATCGTTGCCGTGACCGAAGATACGACCTACACCGCGTGGTTCGGGAGCGCCGCCACGATCACGCCGGCAAAGGACGGCGCGAAGGCTGCCCTGACCATGACCTACGACGACGGCAACTACGACACCGCGGTCTGGGTGAACCAGAAGAACAAGCAGTACGGTCTTAAAGGTTCGTGCATGATCATCGCGGGCAGAGACTCCTTCAAGAGCAAGGTGAGCGACTGGCGGACGATCTTCGCCGCCGGAACGCTCGATCCTCAATGCCACAGTATGTCGCACACCAAGGACACGATCGAAGGGACGCAGGCACTCTACCAAAACGAGGTCGTCAACTCGAAGATCGCCCTGGAAGGGTATTTCCCCAAAAACGATATCCTCTGCTACGCCACCCCGTACTGCGCAGTCCGGACTTTCAGTTACAAGACCGACGCCAACGGCAACGTGGTTTACAAGAACGGCAGCCCGGTCCAGGTCAACGACGGCGGATCGAACGCCCTGATCCAGAAGACCTACTTCGCCAACCGCAACGGCGCGTCCGGACTCCAGTCGCTTGATCCCACGATCGACGATAAGGACGGCGGCTGGTACAGTCTGATGGTCCAGTGGTTCTACACCAACACGTCGCAGACCTCCGCGCAGCGGCTCGCCTGGATCGACGACGCGGTCAAGAACCGCGGTTGGCTCATCATTCTGGCGCACCAGATCGTAGACAGCGCTGATCCGAACAATAGCGGCGACCTTTACAAACTGTCGAAAAGCAACGCCGAAGCGTTCTTCAAACACGCGTCGCCCTACATCAAGTCGGGCGAACTCTGGGCGGCGACCTTCGGCGAGGCGACCAAGTACATTCGCGAGCGCCAGAACACGACCGCCTTCCGCCGTATGGAAAACGGCGTCCTCTACGTTGGTCTCAAGATCAACCGCACGACTGCCGACGGTCACTACATGGACGAGGACGTCTTCAACTACCCCCTGACCGTCAAATCGCGCGTCCCCGATGCGTGGAATTCGGTCAAATACAAACTGAACGGCAAGGACGTCACGGCAAACGTCTTCACCGATCCCGAGGACAACCGGAAGTACGTTCTGGTGAACGTGGTCCCCGGCGCCGACGGGCTTGTAACAGCCGTTGCAGTCAACCGGGTGGATTGACGCGCGGATTTGACACGCGACCAACTGAAAAGCGCCCGCTTGCGGGCGCTCTTCTCTTTGGAACGATCAAAACCCACCCGCGCCAGCCCTGTTCTCAGGCGCGCAAAGACGGGAACCCCCAAGCCTCGTAAACTCGGCTCGGGGAACCCCTACGCCTCGTGCAGAGTTCCCGTTCTCGTCCCGACGCTGTATAATAATACTGCAAGAGGGCGAGAACGGGAAGAGGAAAACGAATTAAAAACAAATGGAGAAAACCGCCCCATGGGGCGGTTTTCAACCTTAAATAGCATTCATTAAAGCATTGCGTTTCAACAGAGCGACAGGCACACGCGGATTACCGATAAATCATTCGTTTTCCGGTCTGTGCCGCATCCGCCCGCCCTCAAACGCCGAACATCAGGTCGCCGTACGTCGCCACCGGCCAGTATTCGGCTGCCGTCAGCGGCTCCATTCCGTCGACCGCCGCGCGGAGTTCGTCCATCAGGGGCAGGATCTTGTCGGCGTATTCCCTTGCCTTTTCGTACCCGTCGGCGATTTTGGCGGCGATCTCTTCCTCGTCCTCGAGTTTCGCGACGAGGCGGTAGGTCTCCTCGGCAAGCGCGGTCAGGCGACGAACGAGATCGGTTTCAACGCGGACGCCGGCGTTCGGGAGCAGTTCGCGCTTTTTGATCGCGGTCGCCGAGAGGTCGCGCATATACTTTTCGACGGCGGGCAGGTAGTCGCGGCGCACCATATTGATCATGGTCAGCGCCTCAATGTTGACCACCTTCGCGTAGTTCTCGAACAGGATCTCCTTACGCGAGAACAGTTCGTTCTTGTTCATCACGCCGTGGCGGGTGAACAGTTCGATATTCTTCTCGGCGGTGAGGTACGGGAAGGCGTCGACGGCGCGCTTCAGTTCGAGCAGTCCGCGTTTCTTCGCCTCTTCGCGCCATTCCTCGGAATAGCCGTTTCCGTTGAAGATGATGCGGCGATGCGCGGTCAACTCGCGGCGGATCAGCGTCCGGAGAGAGGCGTCGAAGTCCTTCGCCCCCTCGAGTTCGTCGGCGAACAGCCGCAGTTCCTCGGCGACGGCGGTATTCAAAACGATATTCGGCATCGCGACGTTCTGCGACGCGCCGGGCATCCGGAACTCGAACTTGTTGCCGGTGAAGGCGAAGGGCGAAGTGCGGTTGCGGTCGGTAGCGTCGCGGGTGAAGGTCGGAACCGACGGGATCCCGAGGTTCATGGTCTCGCGCCCTGCGCCGTTGTAGGCGTGCCCCGACACGATGGACTCGACGACGGCTTCGAGTTCGTCGCCGATGAACATGGAAACGATCGCGGGCGGCGCCTCGTTGCCGCCGAGACGGTGATCGTTGCCCGCCGACGCGACCGAGAGCCGCAGCAAGTCCTGATACTCGTCGACCGCCTTGACCACCGCGGCGAGGAAGAGCAGAAATTGCAGGTTCTCCGCCGGGGTGCGCCCGGCTTTCAAGAGGTTCTTACCGCCGTCGGTCGCGAGCGCCCAGTTGTCGTGCTTGCCGCTGCCGTTGACGCCGGCGAAGGGCTTCTCGTGGAGGAGGCAGGTCATGCCGTGCTTCTCCGCCGTCCGCTTCATGTATTCCATGATCAGCAGGTTTTGATCGATCGCCATATTCGCCGTGCCGAAGATCGGCGCGAGTTCGTGTTGGGCGGGCGCCGCCTCGTTGTGCTTGGTCTTGGCGTCGACGCCGAGACTCCAGAGTTCGCGGTCAAGATCCGCCATGAACGCCGAAACGCGGGGTTTCAGCGCGCCGAAATAGTGATCTTCCAGTTCCTGTCCCTTCGGGGCGGGCGCACCGAACAGGGTGCGTCCGGTATAGCGCAGGTCGGGACGGCGCAGATAGTCCGCGCGATCCACGAGAAAATACTCCTGCTCCGCGCCGACCGTGACCGAAACGCGCTCGGTCTCGTGATCGCCGAAGAGCCGCAGAATCCGGACGGCTTGCGCCGAGATGGCGTCGAGCGAACGGAGCAGCGGGGTTTTTGCGTCGAGCGCCTCGCCGCTGTACGAGCAGAACGCCGTCGGAATGTAGAGCGAGCCGTCCTTGACAAAGGCGTAGGACGCGGGATCCCAGGCGGTGTAGCCGCGCGCTTCAAACGTGGCGCGAAGCCCCCCGGACGGGAAACTCGAGGCGTCGGACTCGCCCTTGATCAATTCCTTGCCCGAGAACTCCATGATGACTTTTCCCCCGCCCACGGGCGAAAGGAAACTCTCGTGCTTCTCGGCGGTCACGCCGGTCAGCGGTTGGAACCAGTGCGTGAAATGCGTCGCGCCGTTCTCGATCGCCCAGTCCTTCATGGCGTTGGCGACGGCGCCCGCGATCGAGGCGTCGATCTCGCCGCCGGTGGCGATCGTGCGCGTCAAACTGCGGTAGACGTCTTTCGGAAGACGCTCCCGCATCACTTCGTCGCTGAACACCCTGCACCCGTAGATCTCGGGCACACGCACGTTTGAATTCATAGTGTCACTCCTGTCGGACGCGCGCTCCGCGCGTCCCTATAATGGTATCATTATAGTTTATCCAACGGGTTTTGTCAAGTGTCACCCCGTTCCCGTCCGGCGGGGCGAACGAAAAAAGCGAAAAAAGGTTGACCTTGCGGGGAAGATGTGATATACTGACAATAATTATGGACACGCACGCGACGCGAGAAAAGGAAGGATCGACCGATGAAGATCTGTGAAAAGTTGAAACGCGGAACCCCCACCCTCTCTTTCGAGGTCTTTCCGCCCAAACCGGGACTGCCCATCGAGCCGACGCTCGACGCGGTCCGGCAGGTGGCGGCGCTCCGCCCCGACTTTATCAGCGTGACCTACGGCGCGGGCGGCAACGGCGCAAAGGGCACAGTCGCGCTCGCCTCCGACGTGCAGAACCGCTCGGGGATCACGGCGCTCGCGCACCTGACCTGCGTCGGCTCGAGCAAAGCCGACGTCGCCTCTCATCTTGCCGAACTGAAAGAAAACGGGATCGAAAACGTGCTGGCGCTCCGGGGCGATCTCCCCGACGGACAGCCCAAGACGGGCGATTTCCGCTACGCGGCGGACCTGGTCGCCGAGATCAAGGCGACCGGAGACTTCTGCATCGGCGCCGCCTGCTATCCCGAGGGACATATCGAGTGCCCGCACCGCGAGGACGACATCGCCCATCTGAAAGACAAGGTCGATCAGGGCGTGGACTTTTTGACGACGCAGATGTTCTTCGACAACTCGGTCCTCTACAGTTTCCTGTACCGGGCGATGGCGCGCGGGATCGAGGTCCCGGTCATCGCCGGGATCATGCCGGTCACCAACGGCAAAATGATCGCCCGCGCCTGTGCGCTCTCGGGCGCGACGCTACCCAACCGCTTCCGCCGGATCGTCGACCGCTACGGCGAGGATCCCGACGCGATGAAGCAGGCGGGGATCGCCTACGCCACCGAACAGATCGTCGATCTGCTCGCCAACGGCGTGCGCGGCATCCACGTCTACACCATGAACAAGCCCGACGTCGCGAAGGCGATCGCCGACAACCTCTCCCACCTGATCGCGGGGGACGGTAAGAACTGATCCAAAGAGGATTGAGCGCCAAGGAAGGAGAAAACCCCATGCAGTTTCGTGAACTGATCGGTACCCGCCGCCTGTTTTTCGACGGTGCGATGGGGACCATGCTCCAGTCCGCCGGGATGCCCGAGGGGACGGTCCCGGAGCGTTTCGGATACGATCACCCCGACGTCGTGCGGGGTATCCACGCGGCGTACCTTGCGGCAGGGTGCAATATCCTCAAAACCAATACCTTCGGCGCGAACCGCCTGAAACTCGCCCCGGTCGGTCTTTCGGTCGGGGAGACGGTGCAGGCGGCGGTCAGGTGCGTCCGGAGCGCCGGGAAGGGCGAATTTTTCGTCGCGCTCGATATCGGTCCGACCGGCAAATTGCTCGAACCGCTCGGCGACCTCTCCTTCGACGACGCCTACGACCTTTTCGCAGAGCAGATCAAGGCGGGCGTCGCCGCCGGCGCCGACCTGATCCTTGCCGAGACCTTCTCGCTCCCCTACGAAGCGAAGGCGCTGATCCTCGCCGCCAAAGAGAACAGCGATCTGCCCCTCTTCCTTTCGGTGACCGCCGACGAGAAGGGACGGATGCTGACCGGTCTTCCGGTCGAGGCGATGGCGGCGCTCGCCGAAGGAATGGGCGTCGACGCCTTCGGTCTGAACTGCTCGGTCGGTCCCCGCGAGATGGCGGAGGCGGCGGAAAGGATCGCCCGCGCGACAAGTCTCCCGCTCTTCTTCAACCCCAACGCGGGGCTTCCCAAAATGAACGACGATGGCACGGCGACCTACGACCTGCTCCCCGACGGATACGCCAAGGCGGTCGCAGGACTTGCGAAATTCGCCCCGGTCCTCGGCGGCTGCTGCGGCACCACGCCCGAACATCTTGCGAAAGTGGTTTCCAAATGCCGTGATCTGCCCCTGCCCGATAGGCGCGAGCCGACCGCGTGCCTGCTCTCGTCGGGCAGCCGGATGGTCGACCTTGCCGAGCGCCCGATCATGATCGGCGAGCGGATCAACCCGACCGGCAAACCCAAACTCAAAGAGGCGCTGCGCTCGTCCGACCTCGAATACCTCGTCGGCGAGGGCGTGCGGCAGGAGGACGAGGGCGCCGACGTCCTCGACCTCAACGTGGGGCTTCCCGGCATCGACGAACCCGCCATGATGGTCAAGGCGGTCCTCGAACTGCAGCGTTCGGTCACCCTGCCCCTGCAGATCGATTCCGCCGATCCCAAGGCGCTCGAGGCGGCGCTTCGACGCGTCAACGGCAGACCGCTTCTGAACTCGGTCTCGGGCAAGCGCGAAGTGATGGCGGCGGTCTTCCCGGTCGCGAAAAAGTACGGCGCGGTCGTGGTCGCCCTGACGCTCGACGACGACGGGATCCCCGACACCGCCGCGGGACGGATCGCGATCGCCGACAAGATCCTTGCCGAAGCGAAAAAGTACGGTATCCCCGCCCGCGATCTGGTCTTCGACGCCCTGACCATGGCGGTCAGCGCCGGCGCAGATCCGCGCGCCACCCTCGACGCTCTGAAGGCGCTCTCCGACCGGGGGCTGAAAACCGTCCTCGGCGTCTCGAACATCTCGTTCGGACTTCCCGAGCGGGAGCATATCAACACGGCGTTCCTCTCTGCGGCGATCGGCGCGGGACTGACGGCTGCGATCCTCAATCCCCATTCTGCCGCGATGGTCGACGCCTTCCGCTCCTCGCTCGCCCTGTTCGGCGGCGATCCCCACTGCCTTTCCTATATCGAACATTTCGGCGCGAAAAAGGCGGAAACCCCCGCCGAGCATGCGCCGTCCGGCACCACCCTCACCGACGCGGTGCTTCACGGAATGAAAGCAAGCGCCGCCTCGCTCGCCCGCGAAGCGATCGACGGCGGGTGTGATCCGCTCGACCTGATCGCCTCGACCTTGATCCCCGCGCTCGACCGCGTCGGGGTACTGTTTGAAAGCGGAACGGTCTTCCTGCCGCAACTGCTGCTCTCCGCCGACGCGGCGGAGGCGGCGTTCGCCGTCGTTCGCGAGGCGCTCACCAAAAAGAGCGGTGAACGCACCGCGCGCGGCACGGTCGTACTCGCGACCGTCAAGGGCGACATCCACGACATCGGAAAGAATATCGTCCGCGTCATGCTCGACAGTTACGGTTTCCGCGTGATCGACCTCGGGCGCGACGTCCCGGCGGAAGAGGTGCTCGCCGCCGTCAAACGCGAGAACGTCGCGCTTGTCGGTCTCTCGGCTCTGATGACCACGACCGTCCCCTCGATGCGCGACACCATCGCCCTGCTCCGTGCCGAAGCCCCCGGCGTCCGCGTGATGGTCGGCGGCGCGGTGCTGACCGAGACCTGCGCCCGCGAGATCGGCGCCGACCGGTACTGCCCCGATGCCATGGCGTCGGTGCGCTACGCCGAGGAAGTCTTCTCTTGACCGTCGACAAACGGACAGGAACGAACACGCGATTCTCGCCTCGTTTCTCCCGGTCAGGTCTTTCAAAAACGCAACAAAACACCGCCCCGCCGAAAGGCGGGGCGGGTGTTATTTTTCCTGCAATTACACGTGATAGAGCCGTTTGCTCTGGTAAACCGGATCGCAGGTGACGTTCATGCCGAGTTTGCGGAAAACGCCGTCGTCGACCGACGCCAGAATGACGGTCGAATGGACCTCGCTGCCGCGCAGATCGTCGAGCGCCAGCATCGCCTTCGCGACGACGGGATCCGACGCGGAGCAGATCGAAAGAGCGATCAGAAGTTCGTCGGTGTGCATACGCGGGTTGTGCGCGCCCATGTGTCCGATCTTCAGTTTCTGCACCGCCTCGATGATCTCGGTGTTGATGATCTTGTGCTCGTCGGGAATGTTCGCCATCACCTTCATCGCGTTGATCAGCGCGGCGGACGCCGAACCGAGCAGCGAAGAGGTCTTGCCGGTCACGATCCGTCCGTCGGGCAGTTCGATCGCCACGGCGGGGGCGCCGGTACGTTCCGCAACGGCGTGCGCAGGACCGACGCACTTACGGCTCTCGAGTTCGACGCCGACCGTCTTCATCAGAACGTCGATCTTCCGCACCTCGTTCTCGGAGCCGAGACCGTTGGCGCGCTGGCATCTCGCCTTGTAGGCGCGGCGGATGATCTCCTCTTTCGCCGCTTCCGAGACCGCTTCGTCGTCGAAGATGGCGTAACCCGCCATATTGACGCCCATATCGGTCGGAGAGTTGTAGGGGCAGGTGCCGTAGATCCGCGTCAAAATCGCCTTCAGAACCGGGAAAATCTCAACGTCGCGGTTATAGTTGACGGCGGTCTCGCCGTAGGTTTCGAGGTGGAAGGGATCGATCATGTTCACGTCGTCGAGGTCGGCGGTCGCCGCCTCGTAGG
>CAMZBE010000022.1 GCA_947304475.1 uncultured Clostridia bacterium | reverse complement strand
CTTTTTTATTATTATAGCAAATCCGGGGCGTGATTGCAAGAGGGAACGCGGGTTTTTCGGCGCGCGCGGCGGCGGGAAAAGTCAAAAATCGAACGAGATTGTGAATTATTCGCGTTTTGGGTTGCAAACCGGGACGTTATCGAATATAATATATAGTAGCGAAGAATGGCTTCGGAGATTTGCGATGGATCCGGTTACGACGGCAAAGTCAATGGTATGCGCCGTTCTCGGGCTCGGAAAATCGGGCACGGCGGAGGCGGAATTCCTCTTTTCGAGCGGTGTGACTTACCTGCTCCTCTGCGACAGGGATCCCCGAAAAGCGCGTGATCCCGCGGTCGCCGACCTGCTTGTCCGGGGCGCGGTTCCGCGCTTCGGTACGAATTGGCTTCGCGATCTGCCCGCAGGACTGCTCGTCCGTTCACCCGGGATCCGTCCCGACCTGCCGGAACTGACCGAGAGGATCAAAGCGGGCGCGACGGTAATCGGGGAGATCGGACTGTTCCTCGCCCTCTCGCCCGCGCGCCTGTTCGCCGTGACCGGGAGTGCGGGAAAAAGCACCGTCACGACGCTTACGGCAAAGATTTTCTGTGCGGCGGGGCTCGACGTTTTCGCCGGGGGCAATCTCGGCGCCTCGCTTCTGCCCGCGCTCCCGCGCATGACCAAAGACAGTATCGCTGTTCTCGAACTGTCGAGTTTTCAGTTGCTCGATCTGTCCCCCGAACCCGAACGCGCCGCGATTCTGAACCTGACCGAAAACCACCTGAACTGGCATACCGGTATGGACGAATACCGGGCGGCGAAAGAACGGATCCTCGGACGGAATACCGTCGGTATCTTCCCCGCTTCCGATCGATCGCTCCGCGCGCTCGGGGACGGGCGAACCGAGACGCGTCTGTTCTCGACCGTCCCACCCGCTCCCGGCGAACTTCGCCCGGGAGAAACGTGGTACGCGCCCGAGGGGGGTACTGTCTCCGCCTATTCAAACGAGGGGGTTCTCCACCTGTTTCCCGCCGAACGCCTGCATCTTTCCGGAACGCACCACCTGCTTGATCTGCTTGCCGCGGTCGCGCTCACCGACGGAATCGCCCCGATCGGCGCGATGGAAGCGGCGGTCGAGGGGTTCCGCGGGCTCCCGCACCGTATGGAAAAGGTCCCCGGACCGAGGGGCGTTTCGTGCATCGACAGTTCGATCGACACCACGCCTGAACGGACGCTCTCGACGCTTTCGGCGCTTGCCCCCGCCACGCCCATCCTTCTGCTCGGAGGAGCCGGCAAGGGGCTGTCCTACCGACCGCTCCGTGAGCCGCTTGAAGCCGGAGCGAAAATCGTGATCCTCTTCGGTAAAGCCGCCCGCGAAATCGCCGACGCGCTCGAGGGAAGCGGGATCGCCTTTCGCGTGATCCCCGATTTTACAGAAGCGGTAAAAACCGCGCTTTCGCTTGCCAAACCGGGCGACACGGTATTGCTCTCACCCGCCTGTACCAGTTACGACGCGTTCCGGGATTTTAACGAACGCGGCGATCTCTTCCGCGCGCTCTGCCGCGCGGCACGATAATCAAAACGCCCGTCCGAAGACGGAAAAGGAAGTACCAGATGACAGACCTCTCCAACCTGATCGAGCAAGCCGAAGAGGCGCTCGCCCCCCGCTTCAAGGAGATCGAAAAGCGGAGCGAACGCCTGACCGCGCGCGTTCTCGCGGCGTTCAGAAACAACCGGGTGAGCGAAACCAGTTTCGCGTCCACCAACGGCTACGGGCTCGACGATACGGGGCGCGACACGCTCGATAAGATCTACGCCGAGGTATTCGGATGCGAGGCGGCGTTCGTCCGCCATTCGATCGTATCGGGGACGCACGCGCTGACCGTCGGACTGTTCGCCCTGCTCCGTCCGGGCGACGTGCTGCTGTCGCTTACCGGCAAGCCCTACGACACCCTCGACGAGGTGATCGGACTTTCGGGAAAACCGGGACGCGGATCGCTTCTCGATTTCGGCGTCCGCTACCGGGAAGTTGCCCTCAAAGCCGACGGTTCGCCCGACTACGACGGGATCGCCCGGGCGCTCTCGGAAGAGGGCGACTCCGTCAAGGTGGCGTTCATCCAACGCTCGAAGGGGTATCTCGACCGTCCGACGCTGACGGTGTCCGAGATCGGGAAACTCGCCGCCTTCGTCAAGGAACGGACGAGCCGTTCGCGCGTCGTGGTCGACAACTGCTACGGTGAATTCACCGAGGATCTGGAACCCGTCGCGGTCGGCGCCGATCTGATGATCGGATCGCTGATCAAAAACCCCGGCGGCGGAATGGCGGAGTCGGGCGGGTATCTCGCCGGACGCGCCGACGCCGTGGAACTGGTCGCCTGCGGGGCTACCGCGCCGGGGATCGGAGCCGAAGAGGGCGCGACGCTCGGGCAGAACCGCAATCTGTATAAGGGATTGTTCTACGCACCTCACTCGGTCGGACAAGCGCTCAAAACCATGCACCTCGCTGCATACCTGTTCGCCTCGCAGGGGTTTGACGTCGAGCCGGCGTGGGACGCGCCGCGCTCGGATATCATCCAGACCGTCCGCTGAAAGACGGCGGGTAACCTGATCGCCTTCTGCCGCGGGATTCAGGCGGGCTCGCCGGTCGACGCCTTCGTCACCTGCGAACCGTGGGATATGCCGGGGTACAGTTCCCCGGTCATCATGGCTGCCGGGACCTTCGTGCAGGGTTCGTCGCTCGAACTCTCGGCGGACGGTCCGATCCGGGAACCCTATAACGCATACCTGCAGGGCGGGCTTACCTACGAAAGCGGCAAAATCGGGATCCTTTCGGCGCTCGACGCCGTACTGAAAATAAGAAACGGGGGGGAGACGAAATGAAACGCGCGTTCCTGACTTTCGTTTTGCTGTTGCTCGCGGCGTTGCTGCTCGCTTCGTGCAAAAAGTCCGAAGTTCCCGAGGGGATGACGCTCGCGTCGGATCCCGACCTTGACGGTTTCGTGCTCTACGTGCCGAAGGGGTACACGATCGACCGATCGACCGGCGTGCTCACCGCCTTCGTATCCGAACTCGATCCGACCTCGATGTCTGCGACCGTGATCGCCCCCGAAGAGGAAACGCTCGCCGCCTACTGGGACGCGAACCGCGCCGCGATCGACGCGATCGCCGATCCCGGAACGACGCTTACCTACGAGACCGAAAACGAGGAGTATGCGGTCGGCAAAGAGGAACTCGCCGGACGGGCGTGGGTGTACGCGTTCACGCGCGGCGGCGTCAACTACAAAGTGATGCAGATCCTCGTCCAGAAGGGCGCGGCGCCGTCCGATGGCGTGGCGATCCTGACCTACACCGGTAAAGTAGACGCCACCGTAGCAGGGACGATCGGTTATACCGATCATCTCGAGGACTTCCAACTGACGGTCGCCAATTTCAGTTTCCGCGAAGTGACCAAGACGCCCGAAGCGGCGGAAAAGATCACCGACGGCGCGCCCGACGGGATGCAACTCGCCTCGGACGAAAAGGTCACCAACTACTCGCTCTATCTGCCCCTCGACTGGACCGTCGATATGAAGACGGGGATCTCGTCGGGGTATGCCGCCGACGGGGCGGGTGTATCTGCCATCTCGCTCTATCCCGAGGGGTTTTCGACGATCCAGGAGTATTTCGCGTCGCAGAAGGAGCAATATGAACTCCGTTATAACGACGTGACCGTCCTGACCGAAGGCGATCCCGAGCAGATCAAGGTGGACGGAAGCGACGCCTTCCGCTACGAATGCCGCGTGACGCGGCGGGGCGACGGACGCGTCGTCCGCTTCTCGGTCGTGTACGTGATGCTCCGTACCGGAATGCACCGCGGGCTCTACACCCTGACGCTCTCCGCCGTCGGAGAGAACGCCGACGCCGCCGAGACGACCTTTTCCGCCCACGCCGACGAGTTCGCCCGCGTGCTGACCGAATTCCGCTTCAAGTAAGGGGACGGAGATGGGAAACGAGATCTACTTTGACAACAGTGCCACCACGAGGATCTCGGAGGAGGCGCTGAAGACCTACCTCTCGGTCGCCCGGAGCGAATACGGCAATCCGTCGTCGCTCCACGGAATGGGAAAGGACGCCGAAGGGGTGCTGAAAGACGCGCGGCAATCAATCGCCAGAACGATCGGCGATACGGCGGGAGGAACCGTCCTCTTCACGTCCGGCGGAACCGAGGCAAACAACCTTGCGCTGCTCGGACGCGCGCACGCGAAGCCGCGTTTTAAGGGGAAAACGATTCTGACGTCGGCGGGCGAACACGCCTCGGTCAAGATGCCCCTCGCCGCGCTTGCCGACCAAGGATTTCGGATCGTCGAGATCCCGACGGTCGGCGGTCGGCTTGATCCCGAGGCGATCGTAAAACTCGCCACCCCCGACGTGATTCTGGCGAGCGTGATGCTGGTCAACAACGAGACCGGCGCGCTCTACGACGTTCCCGCCGTCGCCGCCGCCCTGCGCCGATCGTGTCCCGACGCGATCCTGCACGTCGACGCCACGCAGGCGTATATGAAAGTACCGTTCTCGGTCAAGACGCTCGGGTGCGGACTTCTCACATTGAGTTCTCACAAGATTGAGGGACCGAAAGGCACCGGCGCGCTCTGGGTGGATCCGGGCGTGATCCGGAACCGCGGGCTCTCCCCGATCCTCTTCGGGGGCGGGCAGGAAGCCGGGCTGCGTTCCGGAACCGAAGATCCGCCGTCGTGCGCCGCGTTTGCCAAAGCCGCGTCGATCGGTTTTTCCGCCCTTTCGGAGCGTGTCGCGCGCCTGACCGAACTGCGTCAGCGCCTGCTTTCCGGTCTTTCGGGCGATCCGCGGCTTTCGGGCGTGCGGGCAAATCTGCCCCCGACGTTTGCCCCGCATATTGTCAGCCTGACGCTCCCGCGCATCAAGAGCGAAACCATGCTCCACGCGCTTTCGGCTCGCGGCGTCTACGTATCGAGCGGCTCGGCGTGTTCCTCGCACGGCAAGCACGGCACGTCCGCCCTCTCGGCGTTCGGGCTCCCGGACAGCGACGCCGACGCGACCATCCGCGTCAGTTTCTCGCACCGGAACACCCCCGAACAGGTCGATCTGTTCTGCGAGGCGCTCGCCGAGGAGATCTCGCGGCTTGCCCGCTTTTAACCCGTTTGCAAAAAAAGAACCGCCCCGACCGCCCGTCCCGGATCGTTCCGGAATGCGGACGGCGAGGTCGGCTCCCCCGCGAAGGCGTGAGACGGTCCCCACCGTTCGCGGGTTCGGGGCATCGCGCCGCGATCCCCCGGTAAGAGGGCCGCGGCAACCGTATCGCAACGTCCGTTTGCCGTCCCGCCCTCGATAGATAGGATACCCGCAAAGCGCGATCCTATACGCGACCGAACGTTTTTTAACCGACTATTTTTCTTTTCAAAAAGGAGTACCCCATGAGCCGTTTTTATCCCGCCGATATCCTGCTGCCCGATTTCAAGAAGGTCGACGGCACGCGCTACGCCGTCGTTGCCTGCGACCAATTCACGAGTGAACCCGCCGTCTGGGAAGAGACCGAGTCGATCGTGGGAGGAGCGCCGTCGACCTTGCGCTTCATCCTCCCCGAATTGTTCCTCCCGGAACGGAAAGAGAGGATCCCCGGTATTCACGCCGCCATGGAACAGGCGCTGAACGACGGGTTCTTCACCGAATATCCGCACGCGATGATCTACCTGCGCCGCACGCAGTCCGACGGGACGGTGCGCGAGGGCTTGATCGGCGCCGTCGACCTGCTCGACTACGACTACAAACCCGGTTCCAAGCCGCCTATCCGGGCGACCGAGGGAACGGTGCTGGAACGCGTTCCGCCACGCGTCGATATCCGCCGCGGCGCGAAGATCGAACTGCCGCACGTTATGCTTCTGCTCGACGATCCGGGCAAAACCGTGATCGAGCCGCTCGCCGATCTCGCGACCGACACGGCGCCGCTCTACGACTTTGATCTGATGCAGGGCGGCGGGCACGTCACCGGATACCTTCTCGACCGCGCCAAACAGAAACGGGTGGACGAGGCGCTCGACGCGATCGCCCCCGAGGGAGAAGATCCCCTTGTCTTCGCGGTCGGCGACGGCAATCACTCGCTCGCCGCGGCGAAAGCGTACTTTGAAGAACTGCTCGACACGCTCGGCGACGACGCGCTGACGCACCCCGCGCGCTACGCCCTCGTCGAACTGGTCAATCTGCACTCGCCCGCGCTGGTCTTCCGTCCCATCTACCGCGCCGTATTCGGGGCGGACGAAGGGGACCTGACGAACGCGCTGCTCTCTGATGTTCTCACGGCGTCGGTCAAAAATCCCGACGCGCCCCCGACGCATCTGACCGTCCTTTCGGGGGAAACCTCTTCCACCGTCACCTATCCGCACGGAACCCACCCGCTCGACGTCGGAACCCTGCAATCCTTCCTCGATCGCTACGTGGCGGCGCATCCCGGCGTGACGGTCGACTACATCCACGGCGAGGACGCGCTGGCTTCGATCGTTTCGGAACGCGGCGCGATCGGCTTCCTGTTCCCGGGTATGGAGAAGGAACAACTCTTCCCCGCCGTCCGCGAAAAGGGCGCGCTCCCGCGCAAGACCTTCTCGATGGGGGAGGCGCGCGACAAACGCTACTATCTCGAGGCGCGCCGGATCGCCGAAGAGAACTGATCCACCAATTGACGAAGGGGGAAAACCCATGCACCGCGTGACGCTGATCACGGTCGGAACGCTGAAGGAACCGTACCTTTCCGACGCCGCCGCCGAATACCGCAAGCGGCTCGCCGCGTTCTGCGACCTTCGGGAGATCAACCTGCCCGAAGAGCGCATCCCGGACGAGGACGATCCCCGCGCCGTTTCAGCCGCCCTCGCAAGGGAAGGTGAGAAGATCCTTGCCGCCCTGCCGCAGGGGACGCCGCTGATCGCGCTCTGCGTCGAGGGAAAACAACTCTCGTCGGAAGAGTTCGCGGAGACGGTCGGACGCTTCGGCGACGCAGGCGGCACGCTCGCCTTCGTCATCGGGAGTTCCCACGGGCTCTCCACCGCCGTCAAGGAAAAGGCGACCTTGAAACTCTCCTACTCGAAGATGACCTTTCCGCATCAGTTGATGCGCGTGGTCTTCCTCGAATCGCTCTACCGGGCGTACTCGATCCGGGCGGGAAAAAGGTATCACAAATAAAAAACGCGGCGCGGGAGTCCCGCGCCGCATTCCTATTGCTCTCTCACCGCTATTACGTATCCGCCTGCGTTTGTACCCGACGCAGAGAAGACGGCGTTTTCGGGCAGGGTGAGCGTCGCTGTCCCGTCCTTCTGCGCGGGAACGAAGAAAACCGAATAGGTTGCGCCCGCCGCCTCCACCGACAGGGGGGCGGTTTGCGTTTTTTCAGTCAGGGCGGAAACGTACGCCGATAGCGAGAGCGACGAACGCAGCATCACGAAGGCGTGCGGAACGCCGACGTAGCGCAGCGCCCCGCCCGTATCGTATGTAAAGCCGTAAAGCGCCGCGTGGGATGCGAGCCACGCCGAAAAGGATTGGGCGAGCGGGTTGGAGAGCGGAACGACCGTCATTCCGTCGCCCTGCGGGACGCAGAGTGAGAGCGTCAGAGCGTAACCCGTCCCGGCGGGATCGCACCCCGGCGTTTTACCGCCCGCCGACTGCGCCGGAAAATCGCGGTAACCCGACGTGACGCAGGGAACCGAATAGTTGGCGTTGCCCCCGGTGTAGTCGAGGATCATACGGTCGAGTTGCATCAGCACCACCGGGGCGAGCCGGATCGACGCCCCGCCGATCGCGTAGCCCGAGGCGGCATGCCACCCGGCGGGCAGGCACTCCATACCGGAAGTTAGGCAGTCTTCCCGGCTCTGCGGGTGGGCGGCGTCCGCGAGCGCGAGCGAACCCCGCCCCTCTCCCGTCAGCGTGTGCGTCACGGTCGGGACGACCGGTTCGTTCCCCTGCCCCCCGATTTTTTTGTCCGATGAACGTCTCGGTACGAGGACGGCGATCAACACCGCGACGATCACCGCTCCCGCAGCCGCCAGTTGCCAGATCGGATTGTTCAGGATCCCTCTCTTCCAGTCCCTTTTTTGGTTTGCGTTCTCCATACCGTTTTCCTTTCTTCGTCTCGGTTCGGGCTTCTTCGGCGCACGACGCCGGGTTCCCTCTCCGCTCCTTCGTTTTCGACAGTCGACAAGAAAAGCGGGCGTCGGATGACGCCCACTTTCGGGGTTGTTTCGTTTTGTTGACGCTTATTTATCGGCGTCCCGCATGGACAGGTTGTGTCTGCCCTTCTCGTCGGTACCGAGGTACTTGACGCGGACGGCGTCGCCGACGTTCACGACGTCCTCGACGCGCTCGGTGCGCTTATCCTGCAGTTTGGAGATGTGAACCATCCCTTCCTTGCCGGGAGCGTACTCGACGAAAGCACCGATCGGAATGATCCGGGTGACCGTCGCGTCGTAGGTCTCGCCGACGACGGGCTCGAACACGATCGCCTCGACGATCGCTTTCGCGCGGTCGATGCTCTCCTGCTTGACGGCGGAGATATAGACCGAACCGTCGTCCTCGATGTCGATCTTGGCGCCGGTATCGGCGACGATCTTCTGGATCACCTTTCCGCCGCTGCCGATGACCTCGCGGATCTTGTCGGGGTTGATCTTGAGCGTGATCATCTTGGGAGCGTACTCGGAGACGGTCGCGCGCGGCGCGGGGATCGCCTTCAGGATTACTTCGTCGATGATATAGTCTCTGCCCTTGTGCGTCGAGGCGAGCGCCTCACGGATGATCTCGGGGGTAAGACCGTCGATCTTCAGATCCATCTGGATCGAGGTGATGCCCTTGTGGGTACCGGCGACCTTGAAGTCCATATCGCCGTAGAAGTCCTCAAGTCCCTGAATGTCGATCATGGTGGTCCAGGAACCGTCGTCCTCGGTGATCAGACCGCAGGAGATACCGGCGACCGGCGCCTTGATCGGCACGCCCGCGTCCATCAGGGCGAGGGTGGAACCGCAGACCGACGCCTGGCTGGTCGAACCGTTCGAGGAAACGACCTCGGACACGACACGGATGGCGTAGGGGAACTCCTCGACCGAGGGAAGCACCGGGACGAGCGACCGCTCCGCGAGCGCGCCGTGACCGATCTCACGCCGTCCGGGGCTGCGCGCCGCCTTGGCTTCGCCGGTGGAGTAACCGGGCATATTGTACTGGTGCATATAGCGCTTGGTGTCCTCTTCGTCGATGCCGTCGAGGCGCTGCGCCTCGTCGATGGTACCGAGCGTCGCGATGGTCAGCACCTGCGACTGTCCGCGGGTGAAGAGCCCGGAACCGTGGACGCGGGGCAGAAGCCCGACCTCCGCGGCGAGCGGACGGATCTCGTCCATCGCACGGCCGTCGACGCGCTTCTTGTCCTCGATCAGCCAGCGGCGAACGATCTTCTTCTGGATCTTGTAGATCAGTTCGGGGAGTTGGACGTCGAGATCGGGGTACTTCTCGATGAAGGTCGCCTTGATGTCCTCGACGATGGGCTGGAGTTTCGCGTCACGGACGTTCTTGTCGTCAGTGTCGAGGGCTTCCATCACCCGCTTCTCGCAGTAGGCGAAGATCTCGTCGAACATATCGTGATCGAGCTCGCAGGACGGATACTCGAACTTCGGCTTGCCGACCTTCGCAACGATGCCGTCGATGAAGGTGCACAGCGCCTTGATCTCCTCATGCGCCTGCATGATGGCGTTGTACATCGTTTCGTCGTCCACTTCGTTCGCGCCCGCTTCGATCATCACGACCTTCTTGTGCGAGCCGGCGACCGTTAAGAAGAGGTCGCTTGCCTTCTTCTGCTCGGACGTGGGGTTGACGACGATCTCGCCGTTCACAAGACCCATCTGCACGCCGGCGATCGGACCGTTCCAGGGGATATCGGAGATCGAGAGGGCGATCGAAGCGCCGATCATACCGACGATCTCGGGCGCGCAGTCGTGATCGACGCTCATGACGGTCAGTCCGAGCGCGACGTCGTTGCGCAGGTCC